>CAZATZ010000229.1:0-1499 GCA_964488175.1 uncultured Spirochaetales bacterium | reverse complement strand
CTAGAGCTGTAAGGAGAGACTCGAGAGGAACTTTTCTGTGCTTAATCTCCGTTAAACTTTGTTGGAAACTCCTTGGCTGAAAACTCCTTGGATTACCCCAAAGAGTACCAACAAAGATCGATCTACCACTCTCTAAAATCGAGTTTTAAGAGGTACCCTACGGAACTCTCACAATGGTCTGCTCTCTATCTGGTCCTACTGAGATGAGAGTCACGGGGATCTGAGTCAACTCCTCAATCTTCTGGATGTACGTTTTGGCCTCTAAGGGGAGGTCGTCGTAGTTTTTGACACCGGTGATATCTTCACTCCATGGGGTCAACTCGATGTACTCTGCTGAAGAGTTTTGAAAGGCCTCTATCGAGCTAGGAACCTCTTTTAACGACTCGCCGTTTAGTTGGTAGCTTGTACAGATCTTGAGAGATTCCACCCCACTGAGAACGTCTAAGAGCATAATACTCCACTCCGTGATCCCTGAGATTCGTTTCGCGTGGTTGAGGATCACGGTATCGAGGTATCCGATGCGTCGGGGACGACCGGTCGTCGTTCCGAACTCGTTTCCAGCGGTTCGGAGAAAATTAGCGATTCTCTCTTGGTCATCGAGTAGCTCTGTGGGAAAAGCACCCTCTCCAACACGGGTGGTGTACGCTTTGGCGATACCGATGACCTCCTGAATGTATCGGGGGGCGATCCCCGCATTAAGGGGAATACTACTCGCCGTGGGGGAGGATGAGGTGACGTAGGGGTAACTTCCGTGATCGAGACAGAGCATCGAGCCTTGCGCCCCTTCAAAGAGGATCTCTCTCTTCTCTTCTATCTCTCGGTTTAGTAATACGCTTGTATCGGTGAGGTAGGGAGCGAGCCTCTCAATAGAGGGCGCCAACTCTTCTAATATCTGACTTGCTGTCATTTTTTCTTTTCCAAACGCAGAAAAGAGAGTATTTTTGAGGGTTAAATTGGTCTCGATTTTGGCTCGGAGCTTGGCGGGTTCTAAGAGGTCTGCCATGCGGATACCGTCTCGTGAAGCTTTGTCCATGTAGGCGGGGCCGATTCCGCTCTTCGTCGTTCCAATCTTTGCCGTAGGCCCCTTTATCTCCTCGTACATCTCGTCGAGTTGGACGTGGTAGGGCATAACGACGTGTGCCCTATCGCTAATAAAGAGATTTTTTGTGTCGACTCCGATCTCGTCGAGCTTTTGTAACTCTTTGGTGAGGGCGATGGGGTTGATGACCATGCCGTTGGTCATGTAGTTTCGAATCTGGGGGTGAAAGATACCGGAGGGGACGAGGTGTAGGGCGAAGGTTTTTCCTTTAAACTTGATCGTATGTCCCGCATTATTGCCCCCTTGTGAACGGACGACGACGTCGGCTTTGCTCGCAAGGAAATCGGTGACTTTTCCCTTTCCTTCGTCTCCCCACTGCGCTCCCACTAAAGCTCGTATTTTTCCCATTTTCCCATCTCCTTAAATTTTGTTAAAGGACACCTCGAAAAAATCTCTTTGC
>CAZATZ010000228.1:0-3235 GCA_964488175.1 uncultured Spirochaetales bacterium | reverse complement strand
AGGTCTGTCAAGTTATTTCTAAATTGTCTTGACAGCATTTTGTTTGACAGGGAGATAAGGGTATGAGAAATGAGGAGAAAGAGGGTTGGTATTTTTTTGAGGGGTTGGGTGTTAGCGATACGCAAAAATCTAGAATTGTAATAAAAAAGGTAGACAAAAAACAAAATAACCTTTATATTTAAAGTTGGCTTAGTATAAAGGGCTACCGTCGGGAAAAAAATAAGAGGTGCCCAAAATTCTACTTTAAAAGAAAGTATTTGAGTAGTACAAGAGCAGAGGAGAATGAGATGAAAGAGAATAAAAACCTCGAATATCAAGGGTTTAGAATACTCTCTGATGAGATAGGGGCTAATGAACCAAAGTATACCGCAACGTGTTCGGGAAGTCGTTCTGACTGCTGTACGCGAGTCTGTTCTACTAGTGGTAATTTCGTAGAAACCGCTGAACAGTGGGAAGAGTATCTAGCCTTTAAAGCTGGGGAAGTTCAGTACTAAAACTGTGCTCTCAATTTTACATCATATAAGCCCTCAAAATGGTAGAACCCGTAACTGTAGAGACCTCTTTAGAAACACGCTACACTCTGCGAGAGGGGGTAGAGATATTCATCTCTCAAGGAGAAGAGCAAGAAGAGGACAAGGTGGTTTTCCTGTATCTTGGAACTCGACGGAGACTCACCATAGAGTGTGACAAGGAACTGGTTGACGTTCTAAGGTTCTACTCCGAGGCGGACGCCTCTTTTCAGGAGTTGTCTAAGAAATTCCCTTTTATTGAGACAAAAATTCTTCAGAATTTTTTTACCTTTCTTCATAAAGAATCCATTCTTATTCCACAAGATTTCTTATCTTTATTCAATTTCTTGGGGGATTTTTCCGACCAACTCAGACGACAACTCTATTTCTTCCTTGATACGGCAAAGAGTACCGAGGACGTTGTGCGAATCCAGAGAGATATTTCGACCATGCGTCTAAGTATATGGGGGCTTGGGGCGGTGGGGAGTCAGATAATTAGACTCCTTGCGATGATGGGTTTTCGTCGGTTTCATCTTATTGATTTTGATGTAGTTGAGCGGAGCGATATTTCCCGCAGTGCTTACAAAGTTGGAGATTTTCAATCACAAAAAAAGGTAGAGGCGTGCAAAAGTCTTATTGAAGAATTTATGCCTAGTGCGGAGGTAGAAATAAGCGTTTTGACCCTTCGCAGCGATACGGACTTAGAACTCCTCCACCGTGAAACTGACCTCATCATTAACGCCGCAGACGAACCGTATATTGGTTATACCAATTTAAAACTATCGAGATTTTGTCTAGAGAAGAATATCCCATTAGCGATGGCTGGAGGGTTTGATGCACACCTCGCCTCTTCTGGTGAATTCTTTATCCCCTTCAAGACTCCTTGCGCGGACTGCTATGCAAATTATTTCACAGAGGCCCTGAGTGACTGGAAGCCTAAGGAGCATCCCGTCTCGGATCGAAAGAGAGCGTTTGGGGGGCTCGCCTCCCTCTCTGTCTTTAGTGCCTCTTCTCTCGTGCTTGATATTCTTCAATTTATTATTGATCCAAATTTCTCAGGCTCAAAAGGGCGAGGAGAGCTACTTTTTAAGGATTATTCATTTGTACTTCAAGAGATAGAGAGAGATCCCAACTGTTTCTACTGCGGAGATTCTCATGCGGTCAATTGAAGAGAGAGCTTTTTACCGTCTTAGACCATCGGTCTCACTCGTTCCCAAATCGGGAAGAATCGTTCAATTTTTTATCTCTGATACCCGCTATTATTTTGATATAGAGTTCTTCAATGAAAAGTTCTTCAAGATATTGACGACCCTTGATGGAGAAGAGAATTTAGAAGAGATATTTAGTCGTGTTGACCTCTCTTGCGATGAAGAAAACGAGTTTAAAGCGTTATTGAGTATTCTTGTAGAGAAGAGTGTCGTTGAACAGAGGGGTGATCTCCCCCTTGGAATTAACGAAGACCCCTTTCGTCGAGTGATACATTTTTTGGCCTCCTGCCTCCCTTCTTACCTCGTTCAAGAGCGGTTTAAGAAGCTTCAAGAGACAAGAGCTGTTATCTGTGGGGTAGGTGGTGTTGGAAGTTGGATCTTTCAGCTGCTTGCCCAAACGGGAGTGAAACGTTTTATTCTCATCGATGATGATGTCATTAAGCTCCACAATCTTAACCGCTCTCTCTTCACCAGAGAACAGATAGGAAAGAGTAAAATAGAAGGTCTTCGAGAATCCGCAGAGGCTCTCTATTCCGACTATTTCGAGGTTGTTGGAATAACAGAAAAAATGAAGAGCTTTGAACAGATACAGAAACACCTCTCTCCCCTCTTAGAGACGGGAGAGAGAGATGATCTCGTTTTTATCAATTCGGCAGATTACCCCTCTGTTGATACAAATGCTAAAATTATGCAAGAAATAGCTTTTCATTATGATGCCCCTTTACTGATCGCAGGGGGGTATAATATGCACCTAAGCCTCCTAGGTCCGACGATTATCCCTCGGAAATCCCCGTGTTTTTACTGCATAGAAAAGGGAATGGATGAAAAACACCCATCAGATTTGAATCGATACGAACGTCTGGTAAGACAGCATCGAAATCTAGGAAACTTAGCTCCTCTCGCCAGTATTACGGCGAGCTTTGTTGTGGATGAGTTTATAAAAGTCTGTATGGGAAGCGAGGAGTACCCCCCTGTGATGCAGGGTAAGCGCGGAGAATTTAATTATACTACAAGAAAAATAAATCTACATAGTTTTTCTAAAAGAGAGGATTGCAGTTTTTGCGGGGGCAGGTAAAAGGTTATGTGCGAGTTAAAACGGTTGAAAAAGTTGATGAACAAGGCATTAAAGTTAACGGAGAAGGCATTAGACTCCACTGAGACATTACTAGATGTTATAAAAAAAATACAAAAAAAAGAAAGCTCTACAGAAGAAGCACTAAGAGAAGCACTAAGTGCGACAAGAAAAGCACTAAGTGAGACAAGAAAAGCACTTAGTTCTGGTGAAAAAGAACTAAGTGTTGCGGAGGAGGAGTTAAGCGTTGCGGAGGAGGAGCTAAGTTTTGCGGGGGGAGAAGAAGAGAAATCCATTAGCAAAGTACGAAGCTCTACCGAAAACGCATTAACCTCTATCTGTAAAGCGTTGAGTCATATTGGAGAGGCACATGAGAAGACTGCTAAATAGATGGGTAGAAATAGTCATCATAATAATCTTAACCGTTTTTCTACTAGTCGTATTCT
>CAZATZ010000227.1:0-3238 GCA_964488175.1 uncultured Spirochaetales bacterium | reverse complement strand
AAGTCGGTCTTCTCTTAGACGCTCTTCAGCGAGGTGGTTTCAGCGAGGAAGAGTGTGAAAAGATCTGGTATAAAAATACGATGCGGTTCTTTAAAGAGGTCTTGTAACTCTCTCTAACAATAATTAACTATTATCTATGGTAAAAGCTGATACGCTCGATAGTAGACCGTATCGGGGCTGTATTTCTCGATGAGTAACTCCCACTCGATCGATCCCCTCTGCTCTTCATCGAAGTGAACACGTACGAGGCGACTCGGTTGAGTCGGGTCGGAGAAGAAGGCGTAGAAGAGAAGCCATCGCTGCGGATCCAGTTCGTGAACATCGCCGGTGATGGGGGTGTAGTACCGCTTGTCATAATCAAACTCTCGAACGAGACTCGCCGTCCTGTTTTCTGCGTCGATCTCATACTCTACACCACGGCTATACTCTCTGGTACGCTCGACTCCGTTGTCGTAGAGCAAGAGGGTACCACGAGGTGTCCAATGCAGAGAGTGCTGTCCTTGGGGGGCGTCTTCGTCGGAGATTGAGAGGAGTTTCTTCTCCTGCGACTCACCCCACGCACTCGGATTCTTTCTCGATGCCAATATCCATTTCAGACCCGCCTCTCCCTCTCTCGTCGGATCAACTCCGACGACCGCCGACTGCGTTCGTCCACTAAAGGCGAGTACGTCTGACCTCGGATCGTGAGCGATGCCGTTGAGGTGAAACCAGTCGTACTTGCGAGAGTAGGAGGTCAGACCTACCCTCGTTTCGTCTAAATAATCCTCCATTCGATACCACTGACCCATCTCTCCGCTGCGGTTAAAAACGATGGCGGCGTCTTCGGTGTTGGGGCTAGTGAGACTCCCTCCTTGGAGTGGTTGACTATTGGAAGCGGCGAGAATTCCCCCTTGGTAGGGGATAACCTCGTGATGAAAAAAGTGGGGGGATTCGTAGCGTTGGTAGACGATACCCGCCAAATCTATTTCGTAGATAGTGGTGGATTGATACTCGATCGTCTCCTTGAATCCTTGAACGAGAAAGTGTCCGTTTGGTAGCTGGTGTAGAAAGACACCGAATTTATCCGTTGCCCAGAGGAGTTCGCCCTCTTCGGAGAGAATAAAGGTATATTTTTGATCGGTGACGAGGTAGCGCTTTAAACTATTGGACAAATCGGGCGAGTCTACCGAGACGGTCACTTCGGGCGTGTAGGGCGGAGGAGAGACGGGTGGTATCGTAACTCGCATCTCGAGCGACTCTCCCTTTTCACGGGGTTTTAAGTCGGAGGGAAAAAACTGAACCGCTAACTCTGTCGGCTCTTCGGAACTCATTCCCATGAGCGGGAGAAGATGCTCCGTGTTGGAAGGAGACTCCATCAAGAGAGTCTTGCTCGTCTCGTTTGCCTCAACTCCCCCTCCTACCTGAGAGACGAGAACACGGGTTGGTCGATTGCTCGAATAGGAGAGGAGAGCCGAGAGGTAGGTACCATTTGGGTTGGGTAACGGACCTTGAATTTCACTCACCGTTAGTGGTTCTCTCGTCTCTCGTTGGAAGAAATAGAAAATGAAAACGAGGAGAGCAAGAGAGAGTAAGAGAAACCATTTTCGAGGCATGAAGAGAGTCCTTAATGAGAGTTAAAGGGAGAGAAGAAGGTGAAGGATTCCTCTAAAGTAGAGTTTTTAGAGAAGATCCTAAGAACAATTTTTACACCCCCCTCCCTTCAGAGCAGTTTTAAAATTCTACTTCTGAAAAAAGGGGGGAGTTTCTGAGCTACGATTGAGCTAGAAGCGGTTGTTAAACCTCTTAAAAATCGATTCCTTTTTGAATATCTTTCTTTAATTGAGGAATCAACGCATCTTGCATCTTCTGCTCATAGGCTGAGAGCTCTCCGTAAGGGAGTATCTCTTCGACACCCTCTTTGCCCAAGCGAATTTTTTGAGCAAAAAACTCCGTCGGAGCCTTAGGATTTTCAACATACGCTGAGATCTCAGGACTCCCACCCTGTAGTCCTAAAATGACATTTCTAGCAAAATACGCCGCCGCAAATCCCATCGAAAGGGTAGCGGAACCTCCGCCCGCTTTTGCCTCGACGACCTCGGTTCCCGCATTTTGGATTCGAGTTGTCAACGCCTCAATCTCGGCGTCGGTGAAAGTGACCCCTGGAACTTGAGAGAGGAGGGGTAAAATCGTCGGTCCGCTATGACCTCCGATGATGGGAATCTCGATCTTTTCGGTGGAAATCCCTTTTAACTCACTGACAAACGTTTGAGTTCGAATAAAGTCCAAAGAGGAGACGCCAAAAAGTTTTGTAGGTTGATAGACTCCCGCTTTTTTGAGAACCTCACGGGCGATGGGAACGACCGTGTTAACGGGGTTGGTGATGATCCCCAAAATGGCGTTGGGAGAGTATTTTACGTAGTGCGCAGCAAGCGATTTGATAATACCAGCGTTGACAGCGAAGAGATCGTCGCGTGTCATTCCTGGTTTCCTAGCGACTCCCGCCGAGATTAAGACGAGATCGGCACCGTCTAGAGCCTCTTTAGGATCTGTTCCCGTGTATCCAAGCGTCTTGACGGCGGTAGAGATGTGGCTTAAATCAACCCCAACTCCAACATTGACAGGGGCGATGTCGTGTAGCGCGAGCTCACTTCCCTCGGGAAGATGAACTTTGAGGAGAAGGGAGAGGGCTTGTCCAATCCCTCCAGCGGAACCTAAGACAGTTACTTTCATATAAAAACTCCTTGTAGTAGAGGTCTGCGAAGAGGCACCCTCATATCGTAAAATATAAAAAATCCGGCAAAAAAAGAGAATAGTTCCCCCACTCTGGGAGAGCATTTCTACATATTCATTTCCCTTGTTTTGAGGATCGATATACTTTATATTTTGCGGAGACGTTCCCCGTCTATTCGAGGTAGGTCTAAAATAAAGATTCTTTTTGTAGAATCTCCGAGAGTATAGAAAAAACAGTCTAATAATACAATCCCAATATAAATAAAAAAATATTTTTCTAAAGATCCAGAGTATAGCTCCGCCGCGTGTGCGTCAAATAAATATACTCAGCGATGGTCTTATTTCTTTTCGCACTGGGAGAGACTTTAACTCCGATAGTGGGTACGAACTCTCTCTCGTCTTGGACTCTTCTGCGTTGACTGGAAGGGCAACCTTTTTAAGCACTTAATTTTCTAAATTGTCTAGACAGGGGGGCTCCGATATTTGAATTTCCCGCTAATCGAGATCTATTCTCTGCCATTTCCCTCCA
>CAZATZ010000226.1:0-3269 GCA_964488175.1 uncultured Spirochaetales bacterium | reverse complement strand
AGAAGAGACTCTTTAGGTACTCCTCCTCCTCGTTTACCTCACCGACTTCCTCTTGAACTTCCTCTTCTCCGAAGTCGATATCGAAGGGGAGATCATCGGGATCTAGATCATCATCGGAGGCGAAGAAATCACGTGAGAGAAAATGCGCCTCTTCGTCGGCGACTCCCTTGCTCTTCGGTTCATCTGTTTCAGCGGATTCTTCTGACTCGTCCCCCCCCCCTAAAGAGTCGAGATCGATCTCCTCTTCGTCGAAAGTGGCGGTGTCACCAAAATCGCTGAGATCGATTCCGATATCATCATCCTCTTCCCCTCCCAAATCACTGAGATCAATCCCAAACTCGTCATCAGATTCTTCCGCATCATCGGAGTCTTGAGCCTCATCAGACTCTTCTGTCTCATCGGACTCTTCTTGGTCTTGAGACTCTTCTTGGTCTTGAGGCTCTTCTAGGTCTTGGGGTTCTTCTAGGTCTTGGGGTTCTTCTAGGTCTTGGGGTTCTTCTAGGTCTTGAGGCTCTTCTAGGTCTTGGGGTTCTTCTAGGTCTTGGGGTTCTTCTTCAAGATTCTGTTGGGCTAAGTCTTCCTCGGATATAGTGGAGGCGAGCTCTTCCTCCATGGTATCTTCTTGAGTATCTTCTAAATCTTCATCAAAAAAGGGGGTTTCAGGATCGGGATCGAGGATCTCTTGGGGGGGTAATCCTTGGGCGAGGCGGTACTCAGTTTCTCCACCTAAATCAGTAAAGAGATTTTTTAAGTCTGTTTGAGAGCGTATATCCATTATTTCTACTCTTCGACCTCTTTAGTCCTAACCATTATACTCCGTAACTCTAAAGATAGGAAGTTTTATGATGAAAATGTATCTGAGTCCACTTCTCTTTCTCTCCCTCTTTTTGCCTCTTTGGTCTCAAGCTGGACTTCAAGGAGAGGTTCAAGTCGAAGAGTATCTGCTTTTGACAACCGCAAAGGAACCCGCCGCCCCTCTTTTAATTAGAGGTAAAATCCTCTTTCGAATCAAGCCAGAGAGGGATCATCACTCCATTTCAATTCTACCTAAAGATGGAAATTTAAATGAGGCGTTTGCGTTACAAAAGAATCAATTTGGTCTTTTTATCGGTCTCTACCCCATTCCTTCAGAGTTTCAAGAGGATATTTTTTTATACCGAGTCATCATAGACGGTCTCTACCAGAAGGACTTAAGTAATCCTTCCTCAATCACAACAGACGAACTCCTAACCTTCTCCTCTCTCACCCTCAATCTCTCTTCCCAGACCGATTCTCTCTCTTTGTCTCCGGTGATTAGAGATAGTGCGGCCTTCTTCTACTACAGAGGAGAGCCGAATCAAGAGATTTTTCTTGTCGGTTCTTTTAACCACTGGGATCCCTACCTCACCTCTATGCGAGAGGTCTCTCCAGGCTATTACGAACGGAGACTTCGTCTGCCAGCGGGAACCTATCAGTATCGAATCCGTGTTGGACAGGAAGAGATATCGGATCCCCGCAATGAGCGCTGGAGTTGGGTAGATCCCCAGACGAACTACTCCGTCTTCCAAATCCCCTAGAACTTCTAAAAAAAATTAGGATATATCGAATCTCTAGAAAACACTTTTTTAGAGGTACCCTTTTATCTCTAGACTGGTTCTTTCCGTTAATTTTCAAGATCTTGCAAAATATCACAAGATCTCGTAAGAGCCAATCGAAATCGGTAAGAGTTTCCGCTTAAAAACCCTTTTAAGAGGGGAGTGGATGAGAGGGGGATGACACCCCAACGGAAGAATTTATCGATTTTTATCGATCGGAAAGGGAAATTTTAGAGGTCTTGTTTTATACTCTATCTACTGTGGTGAGCTTTTCTCTCTGTCGAGTACCTTGTCGAGTACTCTGAAAGATTGCGTGAGAGATGAAAACAGACTCTCGATATCCCCATGAAGAGATGGTCAATTAAGTAGAATCAAAGAGGAGATCCGCAGTGATGTCAAATCAGAGACCGCAAGGAAAAAGAGCGATTTTAGAACGAGGTTGTGTGGATACAATATTCTTGACTCGTACGGCGATGATCTTCTCTCTTCTTTTTTTACTGAATAGTTGCCAAACCCAGTCATCTTTTGCCCCCAAAACACAGCAAAAGCTCTTCCTCGCCCCCTTTTCGATTCCGTGTCCGGTACAGGATACCACGCGCTGTTTGGTCGTCACCGATGGACTCTCAACCCCCGGTTCCGAGGGATCGTGGGTTCTCTTTGATACGGTCTCTAGCATTCAGGGACTGAACTTTCAAGAGGGATATTTCTACAAGATCTACCTAGAGCCGCGTGTGATTGGTAGTCCCATACAATCCCAAGGGGCTGCTCGTTATCAAATGGTACGAGAAGAGGAAAAATTATCGGCTAAATCGATCCTAGGAGAGTGGAAAATCGTCACTTTCAAAGGGGCGGGCGATCTCCCCTCTGACGTTCAACCCACTTTAACCTTGGGGAATTTCTCCCAGAAAGAGGTAGAGCAGATGAGCGGACAATTTATTAATCGATTCTTCTCACCTATTCTTTTGACGAGTGAGACCCTCTCTTTTGGTGAGATCGCTTCAACACGGATGGGCGGGCCTGGTATCGAAGAGGAGGGGAAACTGCTTGGCAATTTAGCTCTTGTAGAGAGATTCACGCAAAAAAATCAACAACTTATTTTACAATCTAAAAGGGGTGAGAAGTTGGTTTGGCTGAAACGATAGGTTTAAACATCTTTGAGTCGAGGTTGCCTCAAGCTGTGCGACTCAGTCACATCTCTCACGCATAACTTGTAGACGAAACTCTCTGCCAACTGAGTGGCTTTCCGCCTTTTTACGCTATTCTGAGGAGGGGGATCTCTGAGTGTTGATGGGCAAGGTCGTGGACAAATCACTTGCTTTTTTGAGGCACTTTTGAGACATTCACATTTTGGCTCTACACTTTTCATAGAACTCTTGACAGAGTCGTTTGATTATCGCACAATCAAATGTATTATACTCGTAGGTCGTTTGTATGCTGTTTAGAGCCTTTTTTCTCTCTTTAAAGAGGTAGAGGCATTTACGTATCTGCCTACCTAGCTTGGTTTTTTGCCTGTTAGTAGCGTCCCTATGAGAAAAAGAGTTTTTTAGAGGTACCCAAAAGAGAGCTGGTTTGTCTAGGTCTGATTCTCTTTTCTAGGATACCGTTGTGTAGAAAGTTTTAGCCCCTTCGTGAAGAGTTTGGTGGATCCTCGTGATGCCAGCTATGTGAATGAGGGGTGAGGAAGTGTCTCTTTTA
>CAZATZ010000225.1:659-3280 GCA_964488175.1 uncultured Spirochaetales bacterium | reverse complement strand
CGAAACTAGACTTTTTTTGCATTGGGATCTCCACCTAGGTGATAACGTATAGTATCTAGCGTAGAAAATACGCCGAACTTCTATAAATTGTACCACCCTTTTTGCGACTTGTCAATCAAAATATATTTTGGTAGGGGGGTGGGGTGATATGAATCCTTTACAATTCGTTATTTTTGTGGTACTCTTGTTAAATATATATTTAAGTTAAGGAGAAAGAATAGAATGAGTAAAAAACCAACTTTTTGGCATATGCAATTGCATCCTAATGAGCAAAAGGAATACGAGAACGATAATGCAAAACGGGTCAGAGACATTTTAAAAGAAGAGCATTGCATAGGTTTACCTCATGATATGGGTGATAGTGCAACGCAGTTTAAGGAAATGAAGCTCGGGGATATTGTAATGGTCCGCTCTGGAACGCACCCTATCGCTCTTGTAGAAGTTTTAAGTGATGCTCAGCGATGGTATTTAGAAGAAGATGACCCTTGGGATATTGATTATCATCCCGAAAAAGATGGCGGAGGATATCGAGAAGTTAAATTTGCAGACAATTCTCTCTACAAAACAGACTATGGTTATTGCAAAGAAGAAGAGCAGTGGATTACTCTCAGAAGATTTATCAAAATCCTTGATGAGAAAGAAGATTTGGAGAAAGTTGAAGGTATTCAAGCTCTAAGTACACTCACTGTTTGTGCTAATCGAGATACACCGACATCTCAGTATATTACTAATTGGTACAAATCTTATCAGAAGACAAAAATGGAAAACCAAATAAAAGAACTCTTAACATCCAACCACAACCTTATTCTTCACGGCCCTCCAGGGACAGGAAAAACCTATCTTGCAAGAGGAATCGCAAAGGAGTTATGTGAAGATGAGGATATGCAAAGTGCGTTTGTTCAGTTTCACCCATCCTACGATTACACCGATTTTGTCGAGGGCTTACGACCTATCAATGAAGAAGGCGGTCAAATCGGCTTTGAACGGCGTGATGGAATCTTCATGGAATTCTGCCGAAAAGCGAAAGACAATCCTGAAAAGAAATACATCTTCATTATCGATGAGATCAACAGAGCCGATGTCTCAAAGGTCTTTGGAGAACTCTTCTTTTCGCTAGATCCTGGCTACAGAGGCGAAAAGGGAGTTGTCAAAACCCAATACGATAACCTAGGAACTGGATTTTCAGACAAAGGTTTCTACGTCCCTAAGAATGTCTACATTATAGGAACGATGAACGACATTGACCGCAGTGTCGAGAGCTTTGACTTCGCTTTCCGTCGTCGTTTTGCGTGGGTGGAAATTAGTGCAGAAAGCCAAATAAATATGTTAGAAAATTCCAAAAATGAAGATGGAGAAACTCTTTTATCGGAAGAGGACGCTAGTGTGGCTGAAAAGAGACTTCTTGCCCTCAATGAGGCTATTAGCAATATAGAGGGCCTAAATTCATCCTATCATATCGGGCCTGCCTACTTCCTTAAACTTAAAAACGGCGACTTTCGTCAGCTTTGGGAAAATCACTTACTAGGTCTTCTTACGGAGTACCTCAGAGGCAGACCCAATATGGATGAGAGTCTAGCTATACTAAAAAATGCTTATAATCCCATCAATGTAGAATGAGAGTAGCGACTCATGAGTATTTCTACTACAGATAATAATAACGGTATATCAAAACCTAAGAGTGGCGATCTTCTCGAGTTTTGTAATAAACTCGGGAATAAAACTCTTCGTCAAATCCAAGATGAAAATCCAGGAATAATCTGCTATTCTCCTAACGTCGAGATAGAAAAGAAGGAGGGAGGAATCTTCTCTTTCAGTAAAAAAGAGGACGAAGTTACCCTTAACACAGGAAATATTTTGGGATTTATCGGTTTTGGAAATACCAAGCTAACGATTAACTCTCGATTTGATACGGTCAAACAACAGTATTTTCTCCAATACATGCTGCAAAAGGTTTTTTGCCCTTATGTGCTGGAACTCCCTTCGCCGTCGGAAAAGGAAGATATTTGGGATTTCTTGCTCATGGCTCTCTTTTCTTCCCATCTCTTAAAAGCGATCAAGCAGGGTATCTTCAAAGAATATCAGTGGAACGATTATAACGATTCTCGTCCTCGAGGACAGATTGATATAGCGAGGCATATTCGCTCTAACCAACCCTTTCGGGGGAATGTGGCCTATACACTGAGAGAGTACGCCTACGACAACCCCATCACTCAACTCATTCGCCATACCATAGAATTTATCCGTCACTCTCATTACGGAAGTCTGTTGAAGGGAAACCGAGAATTAGATGAAGCCGTTCGTAGCATAATTCAAACAACGCCCTCTTTTGTTTCTGGATATAGGGGACTTAATGCTCTACTCCATAGAGTGCAAAAGCCGATTACGAAACCTTTTTTTAGCGAGTACGAAACTCTCAGGAAACTATGCTTGCGAATTCTGAGACGGGAAGGTCTTAGCTTTTCGGGAAATGATGAGGCTCAGGGCATCTTGATCGATGGAGCGTGGCTCTGGGAAGAGTATCTTGCCACATTGCTGAAAGAGAAAGAGTTTAAACACCCCGAAAACCAAAACGAAACAGGAGCAATTAAGCTCTTTAAAGAAGAGCAAGCGATGTACCCCGA
>CAZATZ010000225.1:0-649 GCA_964488175.1 uncultured Spirochaetales bacterium | reverse complement strand
TATCTTGCCACATTGCTGAAAGAGAAAAGATTTGAACACCCCGAAAACCAAAACCAAAACAAAACAGAAGCAATTAAGCTCTTTAAGGAAGGGCAAGCGATGTACCCCGATTTTTATTATCCCTCTGCCGAGAAACCTGGTGGGATTGTCCCTCCTGGTGGGATTGTCCTTGATGCAAAATATAAACGACTTCAAGATGGTGCATCACGAGAGGATTATTACCAAGTAGTGACCTATATGTACAGACTAAGTTCTCGACACGGTGGATTGTTGTATCCTCTCTCTGATGAAAATGAGGGTGAACAAAAAGATTCCATAAAATCATTCCCAGAAGGGAGCCACGGAGAACATTCTACGTTTCATATTAAGGGATTTAGAATACCTTGCTACGGAGAGAAAACAGAAATGAATTTCGGGAAATTCTCAGAGGAAATCAAAAGCCAAGAAAATAATTTTTTAGCGTGGATTGATGGATTAATGGATTCATGCCTACTCATAAATAGTTCTGAGTAAAGAATGAGAGAGAGTATTTCAGTGACGAGTAGTAGATTGGGAAGACTAGACTTAGTTTGACGAAATCGACTTTTTAGAGGTACCCTTATGTTTTTAGCCACTTCCCCAGAGGGGTACACGTTTTCTCGCCTCTCTC
>CAZATZ010000224.1:0-3290 GCA_964488175.1 uncultured Spirochaetales bacterium | reverse complement strand
GACCCCCCTCTCCAAGACTCGCCTGAGAACTCCCCCCCCCCCTTCACCGCAAGATTTACAGAGTGACTCGACAACTCTCCACCCACTAACCTTTCTCGTTCTAGAGACTCAAGATTTTACCCCACTCCATCAAGAGATAAAGAGAGAGACGGGAGAGAACAACTCCCTTTTCTTCTGGGGAAGCGAGTGTAAACTCTTCGCCTCTCTGCACCTCTTGGCCTACCGCCTCGTCTCACAAAAGAGCTTTTTACCCACGATCGAACACATCAAACCCCAAGATCCCAACGAGAAAGATTGGTATGAAGCGCGATGGTCTTCACATCTAGAAGAGAGACTTTTTCGTCAACTACGCAGAGCCGAAACCTCCCTTCCCCCCTCTTTTTGGGGAGAGATATTTCACACAGAAGAGAGATCCTCCCTCTTGCAAGAGACCTCTTTTTCTGCCGAGAGATCGACAAAAATCCTCTTAGACGTTCTTCTCGATACCATCGTGCGGGAGGGGGCTAACGGAATCTCGGTTCAAGATAGAAATCGTACCATCTGGGACTCTTGGCTCTACTCTCTGACAAGAAGAGATGGGGTTCTCTCGTGGGAAGAGAGAGAGGCTCTCTCACAGATGAAAGAGAGTCTCGACCTCTGGCAATTTCGAAAAACCCCTAGTGAAACTCTTTTTTTGAGGGTACAAGAGCGTAAAAAAGAGAAAAAGCAGAAAAAAAATCTTATCGACTGGCACCTAAGGCTAGGAATTGAGTCCTCTTTAGATGAGACCCAAAAAAAGAACGAAGAGAAGAACGAGGGTGAAAAGAGTGATAGTTTCACCCCCTATAGTCAGATTTGGCGAGAGTGTAGTTTCTCACTTCTCCCCCGCTGGAAAGAGCTATGTCGAATACTAGAGGAGGTCGGAGGAACGACTCTCCTCTCCCCCTCTTCTACCTCTCTCTCTGAACCTCCCCCCGAAGAGATAGTCTGGGATGAATGGCTCCTAGAGCAAGGAGAGCTTCTCTCTCTTCTCAATGAGAAAGAGGAGCAACTAGAGGAGCTAGGAATCGTACTCCAACTCCCTTTTGAGAGAAGAAAAAAACCCGTTCGCTCTAAATGGAGACTACAACAACGTGTCTTAGAACAGAAGAACGCCTCAACGGTTGGACTCGATGTTCTACGCCAATTTGATCTCTTAGTCTCCCTCGATGGGGAGAGCATCACCGAAGATCAACTGCGTCAACTACTCGAGCAAGAGAGTTCGCTCGTTCAGTTAAACGATCGCTGGATAGAGATAGATCAAGATCAACTGCGTCGCTCTCTGGACTTAATGGAAAAAGAGGGAGAACTCTCTCTGGACGGTCAAGAGGCCCTCTTTTTCTCGTTAGGAAGACCTCCCTCCCCAAAGAGTCCCCTCTTTCAATCGGATCTCCTCGAATTTGAATTTGAAGAGATCGAGTTTTCTGGGTGGCTGGCGGAGTTTCGAACAAGACTAAGTACTCGCCTAAATCTCACCACTTTTGAGATTCCTGAACACTTCCAAGGCACCCTTAGACCGTACCAAAAGATGGGACTCTCTTGGCTCCTCTTTATGCGTGAAAATCACTTTGGCGCCTGTTTAGCCGACGACATGGGGCTAGGAAAGACGATCCAGACGCTCTCTCTTTTACAGCACGAAAAAAACCAGAGAGAGGCCTGCTCCCCCTCACTCCTACTCGTTCCTACCTCCCTTTTGAACAACTGGTTTCGAGAAGCAGAAACCTTTACCCCCCAATTAAAAATCCTAATTCACCACGGTCCAAATCGATCGGGGACTGACGAGGTCGAAATTTTTAAAAATTACGACCTCATTATTAGTACGTACTCCCTCCTCTACCGCGACGAAACTCTCTTTCAACCCGTTGACTGGAACTTTTTAATCGTCGACGAATCACAAAATATCAAAAATCCAGTCACAAAGAGTTCTCGTGTTTTACGCCGTCTCTCCGCTCAATTTCGTCTCGCACTAACGGGAACGCCCATTGAAAACCGAATCTCAGATCTCTGGGCACAGATGGATTTTCTAAACCCCGGACTCCTTGGATCACAGCAAGACTTTCGCAGGGAGTTCTCTTGGGAGAGGGAGGAAGAGCGCAAGACGCAGGTCAAAAAATTGCAACGGCTAACCTCCCCCTTTATTTTGAGACGGCTGAAAAGTGATCCCAAAATTATCGACGACTTACCCGAGAAAATTGTCAAAAAAGAGTACTGTTATCTAACCGTTGAACAGGCAAAGATGTACCAAGATGTTGTAGAGGGCGTTGATTCAAAACTCTCAAAAGAGCAGATACTCAGCACATTGACCAAGTTGAAGCAAATTTGTAACCACCCCTTTTTACTCCGAGAAGAAAACCCCTCCTTCGAAGGGAGATCGGGGAAGCTAACTCGACTCTACGAACTGGTTAGTGGTGCCTTTGAGATGGGAGACAGCCTCCTTATTTTCACTCAGTTTAAGAGTATGGGAACGATTCTTCAGAAGTACTTAGAGAATAAATTTAACCAAAACATTCTCTTTTTGCACGGAGGAGTTTCGACAAAAAAACGAAGCGAAATGATCACGGAATTTCAACGTGAACTAGACGGCCCTCCGCGAATCTTCATTCTCTCCCTTCGGGCGGGAGGAACGGGATTAAACTTGACACGAGCCAACCAAGTGATCCATTTCGACCGGTGGTGGAATCCAGCCGTCGAAGAACAAGCGACCGATCGCGTCTTTCGGATAGGTCAGAAAAAGGGAGTGATCGTCCACAAATTGATCTGCAAGGGAACCTTGGAGGAGAAGATCGACGATCTATTGGAAGAGAAAACCTATCTGGCGAAAGAGACGATCTCTCAAGAGGGGAGTTGGCTAAACAAACTCTCACAAGAGAACCTACACGAGGTACTCAATCTCAGTGATCCCACCGTCTCTGAGGAGAAATTTTTTACCGGAGAAGAGAGGTAAGAAAAGAAAGCGAACCTCTAAAAAGTCGATTTCAGAAAATAGCGAAAAGATTTTTCAGTATTGAAGTTAAATAACGGAATTTAGTAAAATTAAATGAGTCTTTCAACCAAGTCATAACAAATTTTGACATCTTGGGATTGACAAAAAAAGATCGAGTTAGAGATGAAAAATGGTTTTTAGAGATGCCATTATTAATTTCCATCAAAATCTCCCATCATAATTTGATTTTTCTCTTTTTTTCTCTATAATGAAAATAAGCTATCTATCAGTTTTTTAATGCTTCTACTATTTTTCGTTGAGCTACTACGGCTTAAATGTCGACAATAGA
>CAZATZ010000223.1:0-3304 GCA_964488175.1 uncultured Spirochaetales bacterium | reverse complement strand
AATCGGAGAAGATATCCAGAGTGGTTTTAGGCAGGCAAAACAAAATAAGGAGAAGAAGACCCCGTGAAATTATCCATCGTCATCCCCGTTTACAATGAAAAAGAGACTCTGCTCGAGATCGTCGAGATCGTCAAAGAGGCTCCGCTACCTCCCGAATTTACAGAGAAAGAGATCGTCTTGATCGACGATTATTCTACCGACGGGACGCGCGATATCATTGAAAAGATAGACGACCCAGTCGTCGTAAAATGCTACCACGAAAAAAATTACGGCAAGGGAAGAGCGCTTGATACTGGTTTCAAAAAAACAAGCGGTGATATCATCATCATTCAAGACGCCGACAAAGAGTACGATCCCAACGAGTACTCTAAATTGTTGCGTCCTTTTCTCGATAAGAACGCCGATATGGTCTTTGGCTCACGCTACGCTGGCGGAGAGACTCGTCGTGTCCTTTTTTACTGGCACAGCATGGGGAATAAATTTTTAACTTGGCTCTCCAACATCTTTTCCAACCTCTACGTTACCGATATGGAGACGTGCTACAAAGTCTTCAAGAAAGATCTTCTTGCGAGGGTAACTATCGAAGAGAATCGGTTTGGATTTGAGCCAGAAATCACAGCTAAAATCGCCGCCATTTCGAGTCAAGAACTCCTTCACATCTACGAGGTGGGGATCACTTACACCGGACGTGGCTACGATGAGGGAAAAAAAATAGGTTGGAAAGACGGAGTACGCGCTCTCTGGTGTATCCTCAAATACAACGCAACAGGACTCGCCAAAGTAACACGCTACGCACTTTCGGGAATCTGCGTGGCTCTCTCACAGTTTTTCGTGATGATTTTATTGGTGGCGTTGTTTAGTGCTAAGGGAGATCTCGTCTATGAAAACGTCTTCAACCTCATTGCAACGGAGATCAGTTTTCTCATCGCTTTTCAGTTTCACAGATCCTTTACTTGGCGCAAAAAATTCCATTCAAAACGGGAAGTAATCAAAAGCTTCTTCGGGTTTCACGGCGTCTCGTTTATCTCGTTCTTTCTCCGTATCGCTCTCTTTTATGTACTCTCTACCATTCACGTGGACTACAGGCTAAATACTCTTTTGGGGATCGCCGTTGCGGTTGTCATCAATTTTATTGGGTACAATAGACTCTTTAGCGGAAAAAAGATCCCCCGTTGATCTTGGGCGAAATTGGCTCTTCGGAATTGACTCTTGAAAGATGGGATAAAATCTTCGAGAGAGTTTAAACGTTCGCTCTCTCGCTTGTCGATCTCTCACGTCAGCCCCTCTCTCTTTCAGGCAAATGTTTCCGTGCCAAATTTTTCTGTGTCAAATTTTTCCGTCTCAAATGCAAAAAACCTCTCTGATTTTCTCTAAAAAATCGGTTTCAGAGAATAACGAAGAGATTTTTTGTCCAGTCGAGGAGTTGAACGCAGAGTTTCGCCGATATGTATAACGAGGATAGATGAGTATTTCAAGCAAGCCAAGCCATGCTATAAGAAATCAAGATACCTCTAAAGGTGTACATCTTTAGGGAAGTAGGATACTGTTAGGTGACCTGCTCATTTTTAAAGGAACCCTAAAGTGATAACACTTCATGCAAGCATTCAGCTTAGATTTTTTCTAAACTAGGCTTTCCCCTCCCCCACTTTTGCACATAAGTTGCACACACGTAAGGAAGAGATACAATCGATGAGAGTAAAGAGACAACACCAAGCCAAACCGCAAGAGAACTTCCCCCCCCTCACCCTCGAGGTAGAGAAGACCGTCTTTGGTGCGTGGGGATTAGCACGCCACGAAGAGTGGGGAGTCATCTTTGTGAAAGATGGTCTTGCGGGAGAGCAGTTGGAGATCAAGATTTACGAGAAGAGACGGGGGGTCTGTTTTGCCAATATTCTCCAAATCTTAAGAGCGAGTGGAGAGAGAGTGAAACCTCTCTGCCCGCTCTACAACGAGTGTGGCGGCTGCGACTTTATGCACCTCAATATCGATGCCCAGCGAAAAGCCAAACAGGAATGGACGGTAGAAAACTTTAAACGATTTGCTCAGTACCCCTTAGAGTCGACCCCTGCGATCTACGGACTCGAGCCGTTTCATTATAGACGGCGGTTTCAATTTCACCACCATATCACCCGCCAAAGAGAGTCTAAAGATACCTCGTGCATCGGGTTAAAACGGGCTCACTCCAGAGAGGTCATACCCGTTTCTGACTGCCCCATCGCTCACGAAAAGATTAACGCCTTCTTAAAAGAGAACGCCCTAGGTAAAAAGCTCTCTCCCAAACACTACCCGAAGCGTTTTTACTCGCTCGCCGCAGATTACGATCTCCTCGTCGGTAACGACCGAAAGGTCGGAGATATAAAGCTCAATTACCACTCCTACCAAGCGAACTACCGAATAAAAAACCCCCTCTTTTTTCAGAGTAACCCCGCCGTCTTTGCCAAGCTTATCGAAGAGATCTTAGAGTTTGCCCCAAATGAGGGTCTGGCGATCGATTTTTACGCAGGCGTCGGTTTCTTCTCCGTCCCCTTACTCCAGCACGGACTCTCCGTCTTCGCCGTCGAAGAGAGTCCCGACGTAGACTCTCTCATTCATCACAACGTCGCTGAAAACGTAACCCTAAAAGAGGATCAGTTTTTCCAATTCTACAACGAAACCGTTGAGCAGTTTGAGGGTGACGAAGAGAGAGAGAGCGTAGATTATATCATCGCAGATCCACCCCGTACGGGCTTAAGCGAAGAGGCACGTCAGAAAATTATTGGGATTCGACCCAAAAAATTTAGCTACATTAGCTGTCAGAGTGATATTCTCGCCCGTGACACGAAGTTTCTCTTGGCGAATGGCGCAAAATTGCACCACCTCTCTCTCTTTGATACCGCTCCTCAAACGAGCCATTACGAATCTCTCGCCCACTTTACTTTTGATAGCGAGGGGTAGAAAAAAACTTGTTAGGTGGGTTGAATTTCCCAGTATTTAAAAAGGTTCACAATCGATAAAAAATTAAGCGGTAAAGTGGTGTCGCCCCCCCCTTTTTTTTTCTGGGAGGGATTGCTTTACTAGAGGCAAAGTGCTATATTATTAATAATGGTTAAAAGACTTTCTTGACGGGTAGCTCTGAAAAAATCGATTTCAGGAAATAACGAAGATATTTTTTGGGAAGTCAAAGAGCTGAAAACGGAGTTTAGTTGGGCTAAATGAGTATTTCAGTGAAATAACAATGACTTGGAATTGCAGAAAAGATCGAGTTAGAAATGAAAAAGTGTTTTTAGAGGTTTTCTTTAATAAAACCACTATCTTTATCGTAAAC
>CAZATZ010000222.1:0-3309 GCA_964488175.1 uncultured Spirochaetales bacterium | reverse complement strand
TGTAA
Source organism: uncultured Spirochaetales bacterium (assembly GCA_964488175.1). GTDB lineage: Bacteria > Spirochaetota > Spirochaetia > SP-2023 > CAYRNA01 > CAZATZ01. The sequence goes on along the minus strand of CAZATZ010000222.1, from coordinate 3,304 downwards.
CGGATTGAGTCAAACACCCAGATCTAAGGCGACTCTTCTGGTTAAATTTAGTATTTCCTACAGTGGGGTACTACCTCTAAAAAACTCTTTTTCTGTAAAAAAATAAATTTATGTCCTCGATCGTGTCACCATTCCATTCCGACGAAGAGAGTTCCCCAAGGGGTTAACCCTTGACAGCACCGTCTAAAACGCCCGAAATAATATAGCGATTTAGAAGAAGAAAGAGAACGACAACGGGGAGGATGGAGATCACGTTGATGGCGAGAAGTAGTGAGAAAGAGGGAACATCGGTACCGGTAATGAGTGTCCCGAGTTTTAAAGGGATGGTAAATTTATCTGTTGATTTAATAAGAACAAGGGGCATCACAAAGGAGTTCCAGTTATTGACAAACTCGATACTCGCTAAGGTGATTAAGGCGGGTTTTATCGACGGAACAACGATATAAAAGAGAATTTTCCACTCGTTAAGTCCGTCTAATCGAGCCGCTTCTAAAAGTTCATCGGGAAGGTCTTCGAGGTACTGCTTGAGGAAAAAGATACCAAAGCTAGTAACGCAAAAGGGAATAATAATAGCCCAAAGGGAGTCGTACAACCCTAGTTTTGTGATAATAAAAAAGAGCGGAATCATAATGACCGTAGGAGGTACGATAATAGTCGCGACGATCGCCATAAAGATAATTTTCGCTCCAACAATTTTTCCTTTGGCGAGAACGTATGCGGTGAGAGTGCTTAAAACAAGGATTCCAAGGGTAACCACGAGAGAGACGGAGAGAGAATTCATAAAAGCGACATCGATATTCTCTTGTAGCCACGCTTTGCTGTAATTGCTAAAGTGCCACTCTTTAGGAAAAAAAGTGGGAGGAGAGAGTCCTATTTCGTAGTTACTCTTGACGCTGGAAATAATGACCCAGTAAAAGGGGATCAAGATAACGAGAAAACTAAGCCATAGAAGAGCGTAACTAGTTATGTTCTTTGTCTTGAATGAGAACCGTTTCATGAGGACTCTCTTTTCTGGTATATTTTCTGAATTATCATAATCAGTATCACGATGAAAAACAGAATATAGCTCATGGCGGCGGCACTTCCAATACGTCTAAACTTAAAGGCCTCGTTGTAAATGAGCAGAGGAACGGTAACCGTTTGATTATTGGGGCCACCTCCCGTCATGATGAGAACCTCTTGGAAGATGCGAAAAGTATCGACGAGAAGGAGTAAGACGATAACAAAGTTGATCTTATTGAGAAGGGGCATGGTAATCGAGCAAAACTGTTGCCAAGAGCTTGCCCCGTCGATACGAGAGGCTTCGTAGAGATTCGAGGGTATATTCTGCAGACCTGCGGTATAGATAAGAAGATAATAGCCGACCTTACGCCAAGAGCTCATGAGGGCGATGGTAAACATCGCCGTGTTTCCGTTAGAGAACCAAGAGGGTGGATTTGCGACGCCGATACTGCGTAAAACGGAGTTGACAAGACCGTTGTCTGAACGAAAAAGAGTTTGGAAGAGGAGCGAGACGCTCACAATCGAGATCACGTAAGGCAAAAAAAGGCTGGTTCGCAAGAAATTTTTTCCTGCCAATTTTTTATTAAGTAAAAGGGCTAACCCCAGAGAGGTAACTAGCGTTATGGGGAGATAGAGAAGAGCAAAAAAGCTAGTATTCTTAAGGGAAAGCAGAAAGAGAGAGTCTTGAAACGCAGAAATGTAATTCTTTAGGAAAACAAACCGACCCGGTAGTTGAAACAGCTGTGTGTCTCGCAAATCGATAGGACGAACCTCATTGAAGCTCACCAAAAAGGACCAAATAATAGGATAGAAGAGAAATAGTACTATTACCAAGAGACCTGGTAATAGCATAAAATAGTGTTGATTTAGTTTTCCTTTCATAAGCCCTAGTCTTTTGAGGAACCTTTTACTTCGAATCTCTTCTCTACCTTAAGGATTAAGAATCTTATTGGATTCCTCGGTAACGGTGGTTACCAGCTCTTCCATCGAGAGATTCCCAGAGAGGTAGCTGTTCAGAGCTGGTTCGTAGACCTTGGTTTTGACTTCACCCCAATCACTACTAGGTTGATCGATACTAGGTCGCTTAAATCCCTCTATAAAGCTAAGAAATTCTGGGTTCTCTTGGAAAAAGAGTGCATCTTCCATGTCGTTACGAGCAGGAATACGGTAAGGATAATACTTGTCGCGTTCTGCGTCGTACTCCCCATCCATAATTTGAGCTTGAGCCTCTTTGGAGACTAGATAGGCGACTAATTCCTTCGCAAGATCAAGTTTTGCCCCTTCGATATCAGAAGGAATTACCAGCATAAGAGGACCTACCTCAGCGTACCCACCATCAATCTGGGTGAGGGAGAAGGCTCCTACCTCAAACTGGTTCTCAGGACTCTGTTTCCAGATATCTGTGATACCCCATGGTCCTTGAATTTCTATCGCCACTTCTTGAGATCTAAACGCTGCGAGAACTTCGACGCCGCTGTGCTCCTGCCACCCCTCTTGTCCGTAATTATCCGCAAGGTGTTTGTAAAAGGCTAATCCTTCTTGGCTACCAGATTCGGTGATACCAGCTTGATTATTCTCATCAAGAATCTCACCTCCAAAGCTATAGACAAACTGGCTCGTCATCCAGCTAACATCGTGGCTCTGTTTACCAACCATCCCCAAAGGGGCACCCTGAAAGTCCGAATCCTTAATCGCTGTGAGCAAGTCTTCGAATTGTTGCCACGTGTGAATGTCTTTAATACTCTGAATCTCTCCATCGACACTCGCCACGGGGAGGAGAGGTTCGACGATCTCTTTATTGTAGATAAAGGCCATCGAGTGTCCCATAAAAGGAACTCCGTAGTACTGACCATCGACTTGAGAGAGTTCCAGTAGTCCGGGGTAGAAGATCTCTTTATCAATAGATTTCTCCAAGTTCAAAAAGTACCCCTCTTCTCCTAGTGATTGTACATATCGGTAGGGCATGAGCATGACTTCATTGCTAGCTCCAGAGTTGAGAATCGTGATGATCTCCTGCACATTCTCGTTGCCACCACTAACACTGACGGAGTGATTCTCGTCTGTAGGAAAGTTATTAATAATATCCGCTAACGCTTGGGTTCTTCCCGATTCTTCTGGCCAAGTCGAGCGAAAAGAGATATTCACGGACTCGTCACTCTTTTGAGTACAAGAGAGTAGAAAACCGCAGAAAAGAGCTAAAACAACTCCGGCGAAAACCGTTTTGAGAGTATTTTTATTCATATTGATGCCTCCTGATTAAAAGGATATCTCTAAAAAACCCTTTTTCAGTTCTAACTCGATC
>CAZATZ010000221.1:0-3319 GCA_964488175.1 uncultured Spirochaetales bacterium | reverse complement strand
TCCGTTTTCAGTTCCTTGACTTGCCAAAAAATATCTTCGTTATATTCTGAAATCGGCTTTTAAGAGGTACCCTAGAAAAAAAAGAGAGTCGTGTCAATAAATCGGTTATTTGAGATCGTTTGAAATACTTTGATGAGGAGAGAGAAAATGCAGTCAGATTTAGAGTCGCAGTACCCCTATTTGATGAAGACTTACCGAAGATTCCCCGTCATTTTTGAACGAGGGGAGGGGTTGTATCTCTTCGATAGTAACGGAGAGAGGTATCTCGATTTTGTGGCGGGAGTCGCCGTCAATTCGCTGGGGTATGCGAACGCCCATCTCACCGCAGAGCTACAAGATCAGGTCGAAAAATTACTCCATGTTTCGGGCTATTTCTATACCCCGCTTATCCAATCGGTGACGGAGAGACTCTGTCGGCACGCACAGATGGAGGAGGTCTTCTTCTGCAATAGTGGAACAGAGGCTATCGAAGCTGGGCTGAAACTCGCCAAGAAATGGGGGAAATCGATACGAGAGGATAAGAATCAGATCGTCGTTGTTAATCAATCGTTTCACGGAAGGACGAGTGGAAGTCTCTCGTTAACAGCGAATCAGACGTACCGAGAACCGTTTTTACCCCTCGTTCCCGAGGTTCACTTTGTCGAGGTCAACAACTGCGAAGAGTTGCGTCAGGCTGTGAATGAGAAGAGCTGTCTGATTCTTCTCGAACCCGTTTTAGGGGAGGGGGGGATCTTACCCCTCGACGCTGAGTTTCTAAGAGAGGCACGTCTTTTAGCCGATGAAAACGACGCACTACTCATGTTTGATGAGATTCAGAGTGGTTTCTACCGGTGTGGAAAATTTTTGGCGAGTCATAACAGCGGTGTCCAAGGTGATATGGTCGCGATGGCGAAGGGGTTAGGAGGGGGATTTCCTCTCGGGGCTCTGCTCTCTTCGGGAAGGGCGAAGGGCGTCTTTGCACCGGGAGATCACGGGAGTACTTTTGGAGGAAACCCGATGGCGATGCGTGCGATTTCTGCTCTCCTAGATGAAGGAGAACGACTTCAGCTCGATAGACGTAGCCAAGAGATGGGAGATTCTCTCATTCAAAAATTGAACGATCTCCATCGTAAGTATCCCGAGATTATCTCTCAGGTGAGAGGGGTGGGTCTGATGATAGGCGTTCAATTGAATCAGGAAAAAACAACCGCTCAGGAGATCTCTCGCCAACTTTTTGAGAGAAAGATCCTCTTGATAACGGCGGGCGAAAATACGTTACGTTTTGTCCCTCCTCTGACGGTTGACGAAGAGGCGATCGATCGAGTGATTAGCGAGCTTTCAGATATTTTTAGCTCTCTATAGTCTCTCTGTTATTTTCTGAAATCGACTTTTTCGAGGTACCCTTTTAAAGATCCTCGTAAACCATCTTGCCAATCTCACATGTAAAACACATATGTAAATCTCACGTGCAAATCTTACAGAAGGAGTCTTTTTTTGTTTGAATCTTACTTGGCAGAGCGTTATCAGCGTATCGAAAAATCTCTAGAGGAGTTGTATCCCAAAAAACAGAGTCCAGCGAGTTTTCAACGGGTAGCCAATGAGCCACTCTCGGAGGGGTCGCAGAGGGATCTCGATCTCTTTTTTGACCCAGGGTACGATCTTTTAAGACGGGGCGGAAAGAGAATTCGTCCCCTCGTCTTGGTTTTGCTCGCCGAGGTCTACGAATCGAACCCCTCTCTGATCGACGAGGTCTATCGGCTGAGTCCCTTCGTCGAGGTCGTTCATAACGGGACGTTAATCACCGATGACATCGAAGACTCTTCTCCTCTGAGACGGGGAGAGATGGCGGTTCATCTCAAGTACGGTCTCGATATCTCGCTCAATGGCGGGAATCTCATGTACTTTCAGCCGACTCTACTCTTGGAAGAGAGTTCACTCCCCGACTCGGTAAAGTTAACCCTCTTCCTTCGTTATCACCACGCGCTACGCCGTCTTCATCTAGGACAGGGATTTGACATCGTGTGGCACGGTCGTGATTCTGCGACTCAAACGCCTAGTGTTGAGATGTACGAGCAGATGTGTCGGTTTAAGACCGGCTCTCTCTTTCGATTGGCCGCTGAAATGGGGGTCTCTCTCGTAGGAAGAGAGGATCTCATCGAGCCGATGGGAGATATCTGGGAGATGTGTGGACTGGTATTTCAGATCTACGACGATGTGGTCAATCTCACCAAAGGAAACGTCGGAAAACAGAGAGGTGATGATATCATCGAGGGGAAAAAGAGTCTGCCGGTGATCTACCACCTCGAAAAGGAGAGTCCTCAACCGCTCTTGGAACTCTTCAAGAGCGCACGAAAGGCACCGAGTGTTGACGAGGCTACGCCCTTTGTCGAAGAGGCGATAGCCCTTCTTGAAAAGAGTGGATCGATTGAGAGGACGAGAGAGTACGGTCGTCAACTCCTCTTCTCTCAGAGAGAGAAGTTAGAAGTTCTCCTCCCCTCGTCAGAGGGGGCGAGAGCGATACTCTCCTTACTGGAGAAATTCTCCCGTTTCTAGAGGTGCCTTCTTTTTTGGAAAGGATTTTTTATGCTCTCGATCTTATCGCCATATCACGAGTATCTCCTGCGAATCAAGGGGGTCTCCTCCCACACGCTACGCGCCTATTTTAGTGATCTAACCCGTTTTATTCTCTCTTGGCAGAGAGAGACGGGCAGAGAAGAGGAAGAGGTCTTCTCCTGTTCCTCCCAAGAGATACGCTCTTATCTGGCGAAACGGAGAGCGGAGGGGATAGCACAGACCTCTTTGGCACGGGAACTCTCGGTTATTCGTGGGTGGTTTGACTATCTGGTTCGTCGTGAAGTCGTCGAGAACAATCCAACTCACTCCTTCTCTTCTCGTGGGCGTGAACATTTTCTTCCCAACTATCTAACAACGTTGGAGTTGGAGGAGATACGAAACCATTTTGGCAATACCTTTTGGCAGTTACGTGAACGCGCTATCTTTGAGACCCTTTACAGTAGCGGATGTCGTGTTTTTGAACTTGTCGGTCTCACTAGAAACCAGATTTTCAACTCGGTTCAAGGGGGGAGAGTTCAATCGAGCGAGGTCGTGTTAATTCGAGGTAAGGGAGAGAGAAGTCGCTACCTCTTCTTGAGTAAGGTGGCGCGAGAGGCTCTGAATCTCTATGAGAGTGAACGCAGAGCGAGGGAGAACGAGAGAGACGAAGCGATAAAAAAACTGGACGCTCTCTGGCTGAATGCACGGGGAGAGGAGTTGACGGTGCGGGGGGTCTACTACCTCTGTGAAAAGTGGGGGCGTGAAGCGGGTCTCGCCAAACGGGTTC
>CAZATZ010000220.1:0-3329 GCA_964488175.1 uncultured Spirochaetales bacterium | reverse complement strand
GCGAGTGAAATGGCGATTCAAACGGCGAAAGAACACGGAATTTGTGTCGTCTCTGTGGTTAATAATACACACTGCGGAGTTCTCTCCTACTATCTTCGCCAAGTTGCTGACGCCAACTTCATAGGAATGATGACGGGAAACGCCGATAAACGGGTAATTCCCACCTACGGGAAGGAGTCCTATTTTGGAACGAATCCGATTGCGTGGAGTTTTCCTCAAACCCCTCAAAAAACGACGAATTCCTCAGGAGAGTCAATCGATTTTCCAGAGCCGTTAGTTCTCGATATGGGAACGAGTCAAGTCGCTCTCGGTCAAGTCTTCGCCGCCGCCGAAGAGGGAGAGAAAATCCCCCTTGATTGGGGCGTTGACCGTGCGGGAAATCCGACCGATGACGCCAAGAGTGTTGACGCTTTACAGCCGATGTCTGGTCACAAAGGATACGGTTTAGCTCTCATGGCGGAGACTCTCTGCGCTATCTTGAGCGGAAGTACCTTCGGCCCCCACCTCTCCCCCATGTACGAAGAGATTGAGCGAAAACGAGATCTTTCAAACTTCCTTCTCGTTCTTGCCCCCGATCTCTACCAATCGACGGATAGTTTTAAAGAGGGATTGGGGAGGATGATACGAGAACTCCACCAACAACCGACCAACGGAGAGAGTCCTCAGATCTACGTCCCTGGAGAAAAAGGGTACCTCGCTCAACAGCGAGCCGAGAGAGAGGGAGTCGCTATCTTAGACTCCGTCTACCACTACTTAGGGTTCTAAAAGGATATTTCAAATAGTGAACTAAAATGATTAAAAACATAATCCACCAATAGATGACCAAGGAAAATATATGATTTTTTCAAATATAGATTTTAAAGAGACCTCACTAGCACCCCCTTTTAAAAGAGTTCTTCAGTATCTTAGGGAGAATGATTTAAGAGAGAGTAGCGAGGAGGAAATTGAGCTCGACGGTAGAAATATATACCTAAAAATTCAGGAGATTGTTCCGCAACCGATGACGGAACGGAAGATAGAATCGCACAAGAAATATGTGGATTTACAGTTTATTCTCTCAGGCGAAGAGAAAATGGGGTTTCTTCTTCTCACAAAGGACGCAAAAGTGATTGAGGAGAATGTAGAGGGAGATCTATTCTTCTACCAACCCGACTTCTCTAACGAGAGCTTTTTGCATCTCAAATCGGGTGATTTTGTTATCTTTTTTCCTGAGGATCTTCATAGACCCGGTTGCCAAGTAGATTGCCAAGTAGAGAGCAGTTCGAAACCTGTTCGTAAAGTAGTGGCGAAGATACACGTTGATTTACTGTCAAACTGACCATAACCGTAAGGGAGATCCCCCCCCTTCGCAGAGATAAAAAAAGGACGACTTATGTTATCAAAAGAGAGTATCATATCCAACATCCAAAAAGAGAAGATCATCGCCGTTCTTGTGATAGATCGTATCGAAGATGCTGAACCGCTCGCTGAAGCGCTAGGCGAAGGGGGTGTCACTCATTTAGAGCTGACCCTCCGCACACCCGTCGCCTTGGAGGCGATTGAGATTCTTGTCAAAAAGTTTCCTAAAATGACCGTAGGTGCTGGTACCGTCTTGACGATACAACAGCTAGAAGAGGTCAAAGAGAGGGGCGTACCCTTCGCCGTCTCTCCCGGATTCAACCCTAAAATCATGGCACACGCCGAGAAGATAGGACTCCCCTTCTTCCCAGGTGTGATGACCCCCTCCGACATCGAAGGCGCTCTGGAGTTCGGGTGTACTCTTCTGAAGTTTTTCCCCGCTGAGCCTGCGGGAGGATTGAACTATCTCAAATCCATGTCCGCTCCTTACGCACACTTAGGCCTCCAATTTATTCCACTAGGAGGAGTCAAGCCTGCGAATCTAGGTGAGTACACAGCCTCCCCTCTTATTGGAGCGGTGGGGGGATCTTGGTTGGCACCTAGAGAACTTATCACCGCTAAAAATTGGAACCAAATTCGTCAAAATGCGGAAGAGGCGACTTCGATCATACAAGCAACTCTTGAAGAGAAGTAGTTCTCACTAGTTGAAGAAATTCGGGAAAAAGAGAGAGAGTACCTTAAAAAGGTTACCCTTCCAAAGAGATATTATAAACGCAGGAGAAAAAAATGAAAACTATCATCACTTTTGGTGAGATCATGGGTCGATTTGAGACTCAAAGGACTAAAAAATTGATTCAATCACTCCCCGGTTCGTTGGAGTTGACTTTTGGAGGAGCTGAGGGAAATGTAGCCGCCTCACTCGCAATGATGGGTAAGCAGACGAGATTTGTCACAGCCCTTCCCCAAAACGATCTAGGAGAGGCGTGTCTACGCTTTCTTAAAGGATTCGGTATCGATACCTCCTCTATTCAGAGAAGGAGAGAGCGACTAGGACTCTACTTCCTCGAGACAGGGGCGAACCAGTTAGGGAGTTCGGTTACCTACGATCGGGCGGAATCGGCGATGTGTCACATCGATTCGTCGAAAATCGATTGGGTTCAATCTTTGGCAGAGGGAGAGTGGTTTCATACGACAGGGATTACCCCCTCTATCTCACACAACGCAGCGGCGGCGACGTTAACAGCGGTGAAGACCGCCAAAGAGAGGGGGCTTACCGTCTCGTGTGATTTGAACTTTCGTAAAAAATTATGGTTGTGGGATGAGAAACTCTCCCCAAAAGAGCTGGCACAAAAGACGATGCGAGAGATTTTACCCTACGTTGATGTCGTCATCGCCAACGAAGAAGACGCCTTTGACATTCTAGGAATTGAGGCCGAGCAAACCGATATCACCACGGGGAAAATCGAGACCCAGAGCTATCTCAAAGTCGCAGAGGAGATCGCTCGACAATTTCCCCAAGTACAAAAGGTCGCTATCACGTTGCGTGAGAGTTTATCGGCGAGTCACAATAACTGGGGGGCTCTCCTCTACGACGCACAGAAAAAAGAACACGCCTTCGCCCCTACGCCCAACGGATCTTATCAGCCGTATGAGATAAAAAATATCGTCGACCGAGTAGGAGGGGGGGACTCTTTCGGGGCTGGGCTTATCTTTGCCCTGACGACTCCCGAGTGGCAGAGCTTAGAAAAAGCCGTTAGCTATGCGGTCGCAGCCTCCTGCTTGGCTCACAGCCTCCCTGGTGATATTAACTATGTAACTCGCCAAGAGGTCGAAAAATTGGCTGGGGGGGATAGCTCGGGAAGAGTTAGCCGATAGGTACCCTCCCCCATAAAATAGACGAGTAGAACGGTGGAATGTTCTCTTTTCAAAGAAACTTTCTATGGGGGTACCTCTAAAAAATCGATTTCAGAAAATATCGAGTTAGAAATGAA
>CAZATZ010000219.1:0-3346 GCA_964488175.1 uncultured Spirochaetales bacterium | reverse complement strand
ATATACTCTGATACATGGCAAATTTTGCGATATTCAGAGTAGCGAAACTCAAGTCCAAGAGAGAGATAAAAGGGGCTATCATGCACAATTTTCGAGTGCTTGATACTCCTAATGCTGACCCAGATGGTAAGGTGAGACAGAAGTACAACAGGGATGAAGTCGATGCCCGATATGATGACTTGATGTCTGATGTTCACAAGATTAGAAAAAACGCTGTCCATGCTGTTGAATTTGTTGTGACTTTTTCTCCTGAAGTGAAGAGAAAAAAACTCATGAAATCGAAAGATGAAAATTACTTTCTTGATGCTCAAAGATTCATAGAGTCCAAGATCGGGGGGAAGGAAAATATTATCTCTGCGTCTATGCATTTGGACGAGAAAACCGAGCATCTTCATGTGATCGCAATCCCAAAGGATCACGAAAAAAAATGCCTGAATTTCAATAAATATCTGGGGGGTGGACCGGCTGTCTTTCAAGCTCTGCAAGATGATTTTTATGAGACGGTGGGGAAGAAATACGAGCTTGATAGAGGTTTAAGAAATACTAAAGTAAAACATAAGTCTATCAGGCAATTTTATGGAGAGCTAGAAGAGAAAAAAAATGAACTCATCCGCGACGAGCTGGCGAAACGAAAAGCGATAGAAGAAGAAACGACTAGAGAGATAGAGGAGGCTCAAAAGATACGGATTAATGAATCCACCGCTATGAGGATAAAGAAGCTCGCCTCGCTACGTGAAGAGCCTGAAATCAAGGAAGCGATGCAAAAAATAGATGCCAGAAATCGAAAAAACGACTTGAAAGTAAAAAAAAGTATTAAAATGAGTTGAAATCTTCTCAAAATCTGTCGATATTTGGTGCAAGAGGATTGAATCACCTCTACCAACCAGTATCGAGAGCTATTAAGTAGACTCTTTTTTGATGTATCCGTTTGGCTATGGTTGGAGCTGGATACTGGGAGTGATTCCCCACAAAAAAGAGGCTACTTAATAGCTCTTTTTTTGTGGAATTTTTGATTTGGAAATCGTGATGTTGTGGATCAAAAATTGTCCAATCGGTCGAACACGGGGAACCCCTGAGACCGCTAAAAATTTGCTATGAAACGCAAACTCGCAATGAGACACATAGGAATTTTTGGGGCTGCAATTTGAACAGGGAGAGACAACCTTGTTTAGTGGTTAGACGCTGTGCGAATTTTCAAGGCGTCGGGGTGAAACAAAGTAGTTGAAAAGTGCGACGGCTGACCAACTGACGGCGCTGTTTAGTATAGCTTTCTCCCGCTCTGGTGGGTGGGGGGGGCTATGCTCAAGCCTCTCGCCTTCAAGCGCCATTCCCCCCCCTCCCTCTCACCAGAAGAGAGCGGTAGAAAATGCCTCGTTTCTCGACGAGTGGAACGAGAAGAGGGATAATCTCGTCGTTCCACTCCTCGCACTCGCCCCCTCTTTTCTGATCTCTTCTGGGGAGGGGGGGGAGGGTGTAATACATCCGACATCATTTGTAATATTTTGTATGCCGTTTGTAACACAAACGACATACAAAATATTACATCCTTCTCCAAATTCCTGCAAGGAATTTCTTACGTTTTCGAAGAAAACCATAGTAAGTCCTCTTTTATCTCTCTCTTGATTATGATATACTCTGATACATGGCAAATTTTGCGATATTCAGAGTAGCGAAACTCAAGTCAAAGAGAGAGATAAAAGGGGCTCTCATGCACAACTTTAGAGAGCTTGATACTCCTAATTCTGATCCAGATGGTAGGGTGGATCAGAAGTTTGATCGGGCTGAAGTTGACGAGCGATATAATGACCTAATGTCTGACGTTGAGAAGATAAGAAAAAATGCTGTTCATGGGGTCGAATTTGTGGTAACTTTTTCTCCTGAAGTGAAGACAGGAAAACTCATAAAATCGAGCGATGAGAATTACTTTCTTGATGCTCGAAAATTTATAGAGTCGAAGATCGGGGGGGAGAAAAATATTATCTCTGCGTCTATGCACTTTGACGAAAAAACACCTCATCTTCACATCATAGCGATCCCCAAAGACCACGAAAAAAAATGTCTGAACTTTAATAAATATTTGGGGGGCGGACCGGCTGTCTTTCAAGCCCTGCAAGATGACTTTTATGAGAAGGTGGGGAAGAAGTACGATCTCGATAGAGGTCTGAGAAACAGTAAGGCAAAACATAAGTCTATCAGACAATTTTACGGAGAGCTTGAAGAGAAAAAAAATGAACTCCTCCGCGACGGGCTGGAAAAGAGAAAAGAGATTGAAGAGAGAGAGCTGCAAAAGAGAAAAGAGATTGAAGAGAGAGCGACTAGGAAGATACAGGAGGCTAAAAAGATAGAGGTGAATGAATCTACCGCTTTGAGAATAAAAAAGCTCTCCTTGCTTGTTAATGAGCCTGAAATCAAGGAAGCAATTAAAATTATAGAGCGTAGAAACATGCCAGCGAGAGAAAATAAGAGAAAAAAGATATACAGGGGTTGAATGATCTCTGTATTATGCCGATTCTTTCAAAGAGGATTGAATCACCTCTGGGGTACCGTCGGTTGAATTTGTAGAGCTGTTTACTAGGCTCTTTTTTGTTGTGTTGGTCTCGATGGTGCCGATACTTTGGGAGTGATTCCCCACAAAAGAGAGCCTAGTAAACAGCTCTTTTTTTGTGGAATTTTTGATTTGGAAATCAAGATGCTTTGGATCAAGAATTGTCTAATCGGTCGATCAAGGGGTACCTCTCAGACCGTTGAAAAATTGCTATGAAACGCAAGCTCGAAATGAGACACATAGAATTTTTCAAGGCTACAATTTGAACAGGGAGAGACAACCCTTTTCAGTGGTCAAACGCTGTGCGGATTCTTGAAGCGTTGGGGTTAAACGAAGTAGTCAAGAAGTGCGAAGGGCGACCGATTGACGGCGTCACTCGAGATAGCTCTCACCCTCTCGGGTGGGTGGGGGGAGCTATGCTCTAGACTCCCTCTTTCAAGCGCCTATTCCCCCCCTCCCTCTCCCCAGAAGAGAACAATAGAAGATGCCTCTTCCCCGACGAGTGGAACGAGGAGATCCTTGATTTCGTCGTTCCACTCCTCATATTCTTTTCCTTCCTTTTACCCTCTTCTGGGGAGAGGGGGGAGGGTGTAATACATCCGATATCATTTGTAATATTTTGTATGCCGTTTGTAACACAAACGATATACAAAATATTACATCCTTCTTCCAAATTCCTGCAAGGAATTTCTTACGTTTTCGAAGAAAACCATAGTAAGTCCTCTTTTATCTCTCTCTTGATTATGATATACTCTGATACATGGCAAATTTTGCGATATTCAGAGTAGCGAAACTCAAGTC
>CAZATZ010000218.1:2143-3355 GCA_964488175.1 uncultured Spirochaetales bacterium | reverse complement strand
AGTCGAAAAAAAAGGAGATACTTAAGAGAGAGAATAGGGCAGGAGAGCATATTTTGATAACAGAGAGATTTGATCAGTGAACGAGATGTTCCTTTGATTATCTTTAGCCAAAAGGTGTACACAGATTCTGGTGAGAGATCCCCTTCGTCTGTGGGAGAGATGGCGGAGATGGTCGTCTCCTCGAGGGCAACGAGGAAGGAGTCGAGCGGTTTTTTGTCTAAAACAGAGGAGGTCGCTAAGATCTCTCCTTCTGCTAAAATCTCTCTACGAATCAGAGAGTCACTCTCTTGGTCGTAGTTTAGCACATCGACAGAGCCTCTCTCAATATAAGAGAGAGGTGGCTGAACTCCAAAGAGAAAGAGAATCTCCCCCGCCTGATAAGTGTGTTCTCTATTTTCTACGGAGGAGAAATCAAATTGAGGAGGAGGGTATTTTTCGGTGGTTGAGGAAGAAAATTTATCGAGATACTTTGAGGGAGGAACGGTGTCAAAAAGGGTCTCATAGTTTTTGACAACGAAGAAGAGCGAACGCCAATTTTCTTGACGGTAAAAAAAATCCATCAAGTTCAAATGATCTTGTTCAAAATCGTTTTTACCATCTTCCTTACCCTTAATATCGCTCTCTTCCACGAGAACGATTCTATTTCGGATTAATACCTGCAAGAAAAAATGGATGATCCGCGTTAGCCCTTCCTGCGTTTTTATCCTCTCTTTCCAGAATAAATTGAAAAATTCTGAGAGAGTGAGATAGAGGATTTCACACTCTGTGAGGGCGTGAATATCGTCAAAACAGGGGACTTGAATAACGCTCGCAGGAAGATTAAAAAACTCCCCCTCTCTGCCCGTGTGAGAAAAAACTTTTCCCTTATATTCAAATCTGGCAGAGACCTCACCTTTGTGGATAATAAAAAATTCGTGGGATAAGACACCTCTTTTGAGAATCAAACTTTTTGCTGGAAATTTTACGGATCTCATCTCTTTTCCCATTCCTCGGAGTACAGGATACCTCGGGGTACCCCTCTAAAATTCGTTCAGCCAAAATGTATTCTTTGGATACGTGTATTTTTTTTGAAAAAAGAGAGGGATGAATTCAACCGTACGCAATCATTTATTTTTTTTCGTTTTATAAATATTTGTTAGCCATCTCTCAAAAATAAACGACTTGCCCATCGTAGATCAGATTTTCATAATAGAGATAGGCGAATATGAGAGA
>CAZATZ010000218.1:0-2043 GCA_964488175.1 uncultured Spirochaetales bacterium | reverse complement strand
CAAGCCAAGAAGATGAAAGAGAGGATAAATGAAAAATAACGAGTTTAAATTAGCCGTATTTGATATCGATGGAACTCTAACCGTCAGCAAAGATGAGATTCCCTCTTCGACGCTGAAGGCGATAAAGGAGCTGCAAAAAAAGGGTATTCACTCTCTGCTTGCTACGGGGCGATCAAAAAAAGCCACTGAAAAGATTGCGGAGATGACGGGGATGGCGGACTCTATCACTCTAAACGGACAGTACGTCTACTTTGAAAATGAAGTTATTTACGAGTACGACTACCCTCAAAAAGTGATCGAGAGAGTTCGAGAGATCTGCCAAGAGATAGGAACGTATTATTTCTTGTTAAATGAGAGAGGGTCTCACATTCCCGATTTAGAGGAGATTTTAAAGACGAGAACCTCCGTCTTCCTTCCTCAGAACCTTATCAAAGAGAGAAACGTTGGTGACCCAGTACGTCAGATAGAGATCTACTGTGAGGATGAAAACCTTGATAAATTTAAGGAGTTTTTAGAAGAGTATCACTTTACCCGATGGCATACGGGTGGATTTGATATGGTCGCCAAAGGGAGATCGAAATCGGCGGGTATTCGTACGATTGCGGAGAAGTTAGGGATAGACCAGAGTGAGATTATCTGCTTTGGTGACGGCGATAACGACAAAGATATGCTTGCGTATGCGGGAGTGGGAGTGGCGATGGGAAACGCCTCTGATGAGGTAAAATCGGTCGCCGACTACGTGACCGAACCCGTGTATGAAGACGGGATCTATCAGGCGTGTCAGAAGTTTGGGTTAATTTAAGATACCCTTAAGATCGCCTCGTTTAAAAGAGAGGAAAATACATTGATTGAACAATTTATCATCATCTTTGGCGTCACCTACCTCGGCGAAATCTTAAGTTGGTACGTTCCTCTTCCGATTCCTGGAACTATCCTTGGGATGATTCTCTTCTTTTTTGCACTCTATTTTAAACTCATCAAAGTGGAGAAGATAGCCGATGTCGCCCATTTCTTACTCCTCAACATCTCCTTCTTTCTCGTCGCTCCCTCGGTAAAAATTATCAACTCATTGGAGCATCTGAGTACCCTTTGGATATGGCTGAAGATCATCGTACTGATGGTCGTGACAACCATTATCACGATGGGTGTCACGGGAAGGGTCGTTCAGTACCTTGTTGAGAGAGAGAACAATGGAACTCGTTAACCACCCTTTGTTCGGCGTAATGCTAACTCTCGTCTCCTTTGAGATAGGGAAAAAGATCTACCAGAGGTGTCGAGTCGCCCTCTTTAATCCGATGTTGATCGCAGTTATTCTTATTATTACCACTCTTCTCCTCTTCGATATTCCCGTCGCATCCTATGAAAAAGGAGGCGATATCCTGAGCTTCTTTTTAGGGCCTGTGACGGTTGTTTTGGCCTTTCCTCTCTACAGACAGCTAAGTTTACTCAAGGAGAATTTATTTCCTATCTTGATAGGCATCTTTGTGGGAGTCATCACCGCCATCGTCTCCGTCTTATTCCTAGGCAAACTCATGGGGCTAGACGATATCGTACTCCTCTCCATGGCACCCAAATCTATCACGACCCCCATCGGCATCGAACTGAGCAAGAGCGTAGGCGGGATTCAGGCGATTACCATCTTAGGAATCGTTGTGACGGGAATCACGGGTGCGATCGTCGCCCCCTTTCTCTGTGATATTTTCAGGATACGCAACAAGGTAGCCAGAGGTGTCGCGATCGGGGTCTCTAGTCACGCCGTGGGAACCTCAAAGGCGATAGAGATGGGCGAAGTAGAGGGAGCGATGAGCGGACTGGCGATCAGTCTGGCGGGAGTGATCACAATAGTCGTCCTTCCCATTCTCTTAAAGGTTTTAGGCACAGTGATTTTTTAGAGGTGATCTTGAGAGAGACTCAGATGTATTATATTCAGAGAGTAGGCAGAGAAGAGGTTCGGAAGATGGAGAAGGCTTACGCCCAAAATCTATCCGTTCCGATAGACGATGTCTGGCATGAGGGAATTATCCCTCGAGGGGAGTACTTTAA
>CAZATZ010000217.1:0-3372 GCA_964488175.1 uncultured Spirochaetales bacterium | reverse complement strand
AAAAATAAGAATAGCAAGAAGAGAGGAGAAGCTAGGCGGAGCAAGATGTGCAAGATAGACAAGATGTGCAAGCATGAGCAAGATAGGCGGAGATGGGGAGGATCGGAGGTTCCCTCTTTTACTTATGGATACCTCTAAAAACTCTCTTTCATAAAAAAAGAGAATAGATTACACTTAAATTTCTCTCTTTTCTCTCACCGTCAGTATTTTTAAAAGGGGTGTTCTGAGAGAGTCAGTGGCGAATGAGACCGGTTTATAACAATCTTTTAGATACCTCTCAAGAGTCGACGTCAGAGAGTAACAAAGAGGGTTTTTGTAAGGTAAAAAACTGGTAACGGGATGAGCTGAGCGAAATGAGTCTTTCAACCAAACGAGAAAACAACCAGACGATAAAAAATATTGGGATTAACCAAAAAGATCGAGTTAAAAATAGAGTTTTTTTTAGAGATACCTTTGATCTACGAAATACCGAGAGAGGAGTTTAAATGCGTCTAAGTCGCAGTTTTTTTAAGACACTAAAAGAGGTTCCCAAAGAGGCACAAGTCTCCAGCCACGTCCTCATGTTACGAGCAGGAATGATTCAGCAGGTCAGTAGTGGAATTTACAGCTACCTCCCGTTGGCTCTGCGATCGTTAAAAAAGATCGAGAAGATCATCCGAGAAGAGCTTATCAAAAGCGATTGTGAAGAGGTTCTGATGCCGATGGTACAGCCAGCAGAGCTGTGGCAAGAGAGTCAACGGTGGAACTTTTACGGAGCTGAGCTACTCCGTTTAGAGGATAGGCGATCGGGAGAGTTCTGTCTTGGTCCGACCCATGAAGAGGTGATTACCGACATGGTACGCCGTGTTTTAAGCTCTTATAAACAACTTCCGTGGAACCTCTTTCAGATTCAGACCAAATTTCGCGATGAGATTCGCCCCCGTTTCGGTCTCATGCGCGGACGAGAGTTTATCATGAAAGACGGCTACAGCTTCGACGTTGATGAGGAGAGTGCGAAGCTCTCCTACCAAAAGATGTATGAGGCGTACACCCGTATCTTTGAGAGAACGGGTCTAGTCTTTCGGGCGGTAGAGGCCGCTACGGGAAATATCGGCGGATCTCTTAGCCATGAATTTCAAGTCCTCGCCGAGACGGGTGAGGATGATCTCCTCCACTGTGAAGAGTGTGGTTACGCCGCCAACGACGACTTAGCCGAGTTGGTGGAGGCTAAACCCGTCGAAAAAGAACCCTCTACGCAGGAGTATGTCGTGGTGGAGACCCCAGGAGGCAAGAGCGTAGAAGAGGCTTGTCAGATAATGGGGATCTCCGCAATTCGTATGCTAAAAACGCTGATCGTCAAGGTAGACGATGAGTGTATCCTTGCGATTGTACGCGGAGACAAAGAGTTAAACCCCGCCAAATTATTGACCCTCTTTCAGGCGGGAAATTTTGAATTGGCGAGTGAAGAGGAGGTTTTGAAGATAACCGAAGCCCCTCTGGGTTCTCTTGGACCGGTGAACCTCCCCCACCCTGTGAAAATCGTCGTCGACCGTCTGGTTCTCACCGATTCTCGCTACGCTTGCGGAGCTAATCAGGCGGATAAACACTTGGACTTCGTCCTCTTTGGTCGTGATTTCGAAGCGGACGTCGTGGGGGATATCTCTCTGGCAACTGCGGGAGATCGATGTCCCTCTTGTCTCTCTCAGCAGAAAGAGGGGGTGTTAAAACGACAGACAGGGGTTGAGGTCGCTCACATTTTTCATCTAGGAAAGAAGTACAGCGAGTTAATGAATTGTAACTTTCTTGATCACCAAGGTAAGAAACAGGCGTCAGAGATGGGGTGTTACGGGATCGGAGTGGGACGAACGATGGCCGCTGCGATTGAACAGAACCACGATGAACGAGGAATTCGCTGGCCGATGCCTATCGCCCCTTTTGAAGTCGTAATACTCCCTCTGCAGATGAGAAAACAGGAGGTCGTTGATTGCGCAGAAGATCTATACCAACGATTATTGAGCGTAGGATGGGATGTCCTCTTAGACGACAGAGATGAGCGACCGGGTGTCAAATTTAATGACGCCGATCTCGTCGGCTACCCCCTTCAAATTATTATCGGTACTCAGGGTGTCGAGAGAGGAGTCGTTGAATTCAAAGAGCGAAGAGAGATGGAGAAGAGAGAAATTTCTCTGGCAGAGGTTGAAGCGAGTCTACAACCCTACCGAGAGAATCTCTAAGTGGTGACTTTATGAATTTCAAAGAAATTCTTGAGGAGTTTGAGGGAAGATCCCAAGAGAAGACCTCTTCTCAGAAGAGAGATAACCAAGAGTGGATCGAGGCGATCGGCGCCCCCAGTGAGAAAGATTTAAACGAGAAAGATGAGGGCTATTACCAGAAAGAACGACCCTCCAGACGCAGTTCATCAAAGAAAGATATCGTAGAGGCTCGGTTAGATCTCCACGGTTTTACGAGGGAGGCGGCGGAGAGGGACTTAATCGTCTTTATTCGAACGAGTTACGAGAGAGGGTTATCTCTCGTTGAAGTCATTCACGGAAAAGGAAGACACTCTAAAGAGTACGCAGGAGAGTATGCGGGAGAGTATAAAAATTACGAGACCTCTCCCAAACCGGTCTTAAAGGAGATGGTCGAGTCGAGTCGTCCTCTTCTCTCCTCTTGGGTTTCCGAAAAAAAATCAGCTCCTAAAAACACGGGAGCAACGTGGTTCTATTTAAGATCAAATCAGAAAAAAAAGTCTCGATAACCCTCTTTTAAAGAGGGATGACAGAGAAGAGAGATAACAGAATTTTGAAAATGAAAGAGTGCGAGGAGAGAGCAATGAAGAGAGTTTTATTTTTAGTGAGTGCTGTGTTATTGACGGGAGTTCTCGGGTGTAGCGTGGCTGATTACGTACCGCCTATCATTCCAATTAGCTTGCACGGAACGTATTCTACCTGTACTATTCCTTCGGTGACTCCCTCCGCTGAGTTAACAATTGGTTCGTATTTTGTTACGGTGAGTGGAACGGGCGATCCTACTTACGATAGAGCGTATCGGGTGAGTTCATACGAACTAAAAACGACCGTGGCTATCCTCGTAGACGGAAGCGTAGCAACGCTGGGTTCTTCCGACGGTAAACCGCCTTACAGTTTTTCTCTAGAGTATCCTGATACGAAACGAGTTGTCGCTGGTTGTACCACACCGTAGAAAATCTCTAACCAGTTGATTTCAGAGAATAAGGGAGTTCTCTTTTACTCTGGCAGGTGAAAAATTGCAGGTGAAAAAAGGGTTTTTGAGAGACACTTGCGAGTGAGTTAAATTTCCTAGAACCGTTCGGTGATGAGATAAGGGAGTTCTCTTTTACTCTGGCAGGTGAAAAATTGCAGGTGAAAAAAGGGT
>CAZATZ010000216.1:0-3378 GCA_964488175.1 uncultured Spirochaetales bacterium | reverse complement strand
GTCGACGAGTTCTCTGCGTGGGGCCTACACTCTTTTTACTCACGTCGCACCGGGCTTGGAAGGGTGTTTGAAGGTAGCCTTCGAAAACACACTCCCTCTCTCGGTGCAAACGCCATCGACGCTCCGATCGTGTTCTTCCATCGGGATTCCCTCTCGGATCATCGCTGAGTGGGTAATCCCCAGTGCAAAAAAATTCGCATTGGTCGTCAATGTAGAAAAGTAGCGATCGTAGAAACCTCCCCCCCTTCCCAGTCGCTCCCCTCTCTCACCAAAGAGAAGACCTGGAACGAGAATAAGAAGAGAAGATCCCTCTGGACGAAAAGGAACTCTCTCCCCCTCCAGTTCACGCAGAGCAAATCGATTAAGCGTAAACCGTTTCGCCGTCCACGCCTCTTCACTCAAGAGATCAAACCGCATTTCATTTTTTTCTTGGATGTGTTCTATGCGGTGTTCCACGGTATGTTCTGCGAGGCGTGCTACCGCAGGAATTCCGACCTCTTTTTTCTTCTCGAGAGCGTCGTCGATAATCGTATCAAGGGAGATCTCAGAATCTGAGGCGAGGTAGAGAGAGATTTTCTCAGCTTTTTGATAGAGTTCGCTTTGAAGAATGTGTTGACAAACAAGTTCGCTAGAACGCTCAATCTCCTCTGGAGAGAGAGAGTTCCACCACTCTTTTGCCTCACGGCGAAGGCTCCTTTTCATCTCACACACTCTGTCGTCTTTTTCTTGTGGAATTTGGGAGAGGTGCGAGAGTTGAGAAACTTTTGGGATCACTATGAACGGTAGACGTTCCACGTCGAGTCGAGCAACGTCTTCGGATCACTCTTCACCGCTCTCCAACCTAGAATTTTTTCCGCTAGTTCAGAAGAGGCAACGAGATGGGCGGCGTCTCCCGCTCTCGCCGTCGTGATGCTATAGTTGACCGGTTTTCCCGTCACTTCCTCTGTTATCTTCACCATCTCCAAAACACTGATCGCCTGACCAGTCCCTAGATTGAGGATCAGAGAACTCTCTTTTTTATCGATGTAATTCAAGGATTCAATGTGACCCGTCGCCAAGTCGTTGACGTGGATATAATCTCTCAGACAAGAGCCGTCGGGGGTCTCGTAGTCATCACCGAAGATCTCAACCTTCCCCCGTCTTCCCGATTGCGCCTCCATCAGAATGGGAACCAGATTCGCAGGGTTTCGCTCAAGTCCGCGAATTCGTCCCGCCACGTCGTACCCAGCGGCGTTAAAATAACGCAAGGCAGCGTAGCGAAGGCCTCTCAATTTGGCGTACCACTCCAAGAGGTCTTCGACGGCTAGTTTTGTGTATCCGTAAAAATTGATCGGCTTCGTCGGGTGTTTTTCATCAACGGGTAGATAGACAGGCTCTCCGTAGACAGCCGCCGAGGAGGAGAAGACGAAATTCTTGATCTGATGCTTAACCATACAGTCGAGAATCCCGATCGTCCCCGAGATATTGTGTGTGGTATACCTTTCGAGCGCACTCATCGACTCCCCCGCCGACTTCAAGGCGGCCAGATGGATAACGGCGTCAAAGCCCTTCGCCATGACCTCTCCCAGTTGGACGAGGTCAAAAAAAGTACCGTGAATAAACTTGGCACCCTCTTGCAGATTGATCTTATCACCCGTACTCAAATCATCAAAAACCGTTACATCAAATCCATTTTCAAGAAGGGAAAGAACGACGTGACTGCCGATATAACCGGCTCCTCCAATAACTAAAACGTTCAACTATTTTCTCCTTTTTTTAGAACTTCGAACGATTGAGAGGTACCCAGATAAAAACCATCATCTCCAGCTCTCTTCCTCGCTTCGCCTCATCTCATCAAAAAATATCTCTACTACCCTAACACTAACTCTTTAGGGGAT
This sequence comes from uncultured Spirochaetales bacterium, assembly GCA_964488175.1. GTDB lineage: Bacteria > Spirochaetota > Spirochaetia > SP-2023 > CAYRNA01 > CAZATZ01. The sequence goes on along the minus strand of CAZATZ010000216.1, from coordinate 1,501 downwards.
GGTACCAACAGGACTCATCCAATCGGCTTGCTTACTCGCTTGCATCGCACCGACAGTAACGCCAGTTCCTGAGGATTTGCCAAACATCTTCTGAGTGTTTGGCACATTGGGATCCGTGGCATCGGAATCGACCCAAGAGGTTAGATCCTGATTAAATATCTCAGCGTCAAGAAACATAAAGGACATATCGGCGGTGCTACTCGTATCCCAACTGCCTATCGGTTGATTAAAAGCTCGACTCTCTTGAAACATAGAACTCATATCGGTTACGTTACTAACATCCCAAGAGGTTATATCACCCTTCACCGCCTTGTTCTTGAATAGACTCGCCATGTCGACCACTCTCGAAGTGACGATTTTACCCATATCGGAACCTGCGTCTTGTTTCATTTTTAGGGCGGTTTTGTCAGCAACGACGGTATACTCCCCCCCGTTAAACTTGAGAGTCGTTCCGTTAGGAACTTCACTCTGCGCTTTAATCGTCACTCCGTTTTCCCCAAAGTAGAGGTACCCGTTATAAACGAGTCTGTAACTCTGTTGACTACCGTTGACCGCCCATACAATTAAGTCTAAGTCTCTGCCTAGCGAGAAATCAACGAGATCACCAGATCGAAACGATTTGCCGTCCACGGTACTCATCGCCTCGGGGGAGGTCGTGAAAACCGCCCTCAACTCGCTGAAATCTGTCGTAATAGGGAGTCGTTTACGAAAAACGACCTCGCCGTTAAAAATAGATCCATTGCCATTCGCCAAGGGGTTGGAGTCGGAGTCTGTGAATTTAAAGGTGATAAGTTCGTTAGCACTGGATGTACCCAATGAGACAGAGCAAGAGATCAAAAAAGAGATGAAGTAGATGGATATGAGAGAGAAGAGTAACTTCTTCACTGATGCCCCTAAGATTTTATCGACTGGGGTTATCTCGTTTGACACAATGTCGTTTTACAAAATGCCATTTGACAGAATACCCCCAAGCCTCACGACTGAGACCGATAGACACTCTATCAAAAACCGAGCTAAAATACAACTCGGACGGGGATTGTGTCGGGGAAAAAGAGGAAGGAAGTTCAGGGATTTTGTGAAAAAATTACGAGAAAAATGTCGTCGGATTGGGCTAAGGTCACCTCTAAAAAGTCCATTTCAGACAAGAACGAGGTAAAAATGAAGAGGGGGTTTTTAGAGGTGCGATGGCGTATCAAGTGATCGCAAAAGGCAAAAAAAAGGGTGTAAGGAAAGGAGGAAACCTTACACCCTTTCGCCCATAAAGCTAATATTCAAGATAAATACCTAAAATAACGGTTATGAACGAGAGCGAGATAAACGACAACCATAGCTACCGAACTGCTCTGATTCAAAAGGTACGCATAAAAATACTTATTTTCAACTATTAATTCCTACATTGTCAAAAATGTATGAAATTAACTTCTAAAAAAAATTGACCTTTCATGGTTATTTCCTTGAAAAAACGTTAACATTGAGTCTTCCACAGATCGTAATTGCTGAT
>CAZATZ010000215.1:0-3391 GCA_964488175.1 uncultured Spirochaetales bacterium | reverse complement strand
GAGTTTTTTAGAGGTGGAGTAAGGGAAAAATATGACAGAAAAGTGGGAACGAGTCCCTAGGGAGACTCTTGGAAAAGATGAAATAACGAGAAAGAGTCTGACCTACTGGCAAGACGCTTGGCGCAGGCTAAAAAATAATAACCTCTCTATGATAGGGTTGGCAACGATAGTCTTAGTCTTTTTGGCAGCTCTCTTTGGACCGATGTTTTCAAAGTTTAGTTACGAAGATCAGAACCTTGATTTTGGGAATATCCCTCCAAGGCTTGATATCTACCGAGTAACAGATGCGGAGTATATCTTCATTCATTCGGAGTATAAGGCGTTAAGAGTTAGTGAAAAGGGAGAACTCTTAGAGCTATTAAGGCCGATAGAAGATAATCTGGAGAAAGCACAGAGGGTCTACGAGGTGGCTGGAAAAGAGGTCGTCTTAGATTTTAGTAATGTAAAAAAACGGAAGAAAAATCCAGACTTACCTAGATTTGAAATCTTTGTTGATGGTAATAAAGTGGATCTCTACAAGAGGGTTTCTAACAAGACGTATATTTTTGGGACAGATACTCACGGGCGAGATATGTTTGTCCGAGTGCTTTATGGAGCGAGGATATCTCTTTTAGTCGCATTTATGGCGACCCTTGTCAACTTCTTTGTCGGAATTCTCTACGGGGGAATTGCGGGGTATATGGGGGGTAAGATAGACTCTCTCATGATGAGATTTATAGATCTTATTAGCACGATTCCCCTCCTTCTCTATGTTATCTTGCTCATGGTTATTATTGAGCCGGGATTGAAGACGATCATCCTTGCGATGGGCTTAACCTACTGGGTAAGAATGGCGAGAATTGTGAGGGGTCAGGCACTCTCTATCAAGGAGCACGAGTTCGTACTCGCCGCCAAAACAATAGGCGCCTCAAAGAAGAGAATTATCGTTCGACACATCATTCCCAACACAATGGGACCAATCATCGTCTCCCTGACGATGATGATACCGAGTGCTATCTTTACGGAGTCGTTCCTCAGTTTCATCGGTCTTGGCGTCTCCGCCCCACAAGCTTCGTGGGGAACCTTAGCGAGTGACGCACTAGGTGGACTGAGAACCTATCCGTATCAATTGTTATTTCCGTCGTTAGCAATCAGTATAACGATGCTTGCCTTTAACTTCCTAGGAGACGGGCTTCGTGACGCTCTCGATCCAAGGCTACGTAAATAAAGAGGGGTACTTATTTTGGCAGAGAAAATATTAGAAGTAAAAGGACTGAAAACCTCATTTTACACTCACTTAGGTGAGGTGCAGGCGGTGAGAGGAATCGACTACCACCTAGATGAGGGGGAGGTTCTGGGGATCGTCGGAGAATCTGGAAGCGGAAAGAGTGTAAGCTCTCTCTCCGTCATGAGACTGCTCCAACACCCCGGAAGGACAAAAGAGGGGGAGATCCTCTTTAAGGGAGAAAATCTTCTCGATAAAAATACCAAAGAGATGATGGATATCAGAGGAAATGAGATAGCTATGATATTTCAGGATCCGATGACGTCGTTAAATCCTGTCTATAGCATAGGAAATCAGATAACAGAGGTGATTAGAAAACACCAACATGTGACTAAAAAAGAGGCTCGAGAGAGAGCGATTGAGATGCTCAAGATGGTCGGGATCCCCGCGCCAGAAAGCAGGGTTGACAACTATCCCCACGAGTTCAGCGGAGGGATGAGACAGAGGGCGATGATCGCCATCTCTTTGGCTTGTGAGCCGGATCTGTTGATTGCGGATGAGCCGACAACCGCCCTTGATGTGACGATACAGGCGCAAATCTTGAAACTGATGAAGGATTTAAAAGAGAAGATCAACACCTCAATTATCTTGATCACGCACGATTTAGGGGTGGTGGCGGATGTGTGTTCTAGGGTCGTCGTCATGTACGGGGGGCTTATTATGGAAGAGGGAAGCGTAAGAGATATCTTCTATAAACCGAAACATCCCTATACCATCGGGCTTTTGAAATCCGTACCAAATCTAAAATCAAAGGAGAGGCTGGTTCCCATCGATGGGACACCTCCCGATCTTCTCCACCCACCCAAGGGTTGCCCCTTTGCTGCGAGGTGCGAATACGCCATGAATATCTGTCTAGAGGAGCAACCAAAGTATTACCCCATCAAAGAGGGACATAGAGCGATGTGCTGGTTGCTGGATGATGAAGCGCCAAAACCAACAGAGGACAAGGGGGGCAAGTAGATGGCGGAGGAGAATCCAGAAGTAATCCTAGAGGTCAAGGGACTAAAGAAATACTTTCAGTTAAAGAAGGGTTTCTTTGGAGGAAATGTCCAGAATCTAAAAGCGGTGGACGATATAAATTTACAGATAAAAAAAGGGGAGACGTTCGGTCTTGTGGGAGAGTCTGGGTGTGGAAAGTCCACAACGGGGAGAGCCTTTATCAGACTCTACGACATAACCGACGGGGAGATAATCTTCAAGGGAAGAGATGTCAGCAAACTGAAAGAAAAAGAGATGGGATCTTTTAGAAAAGAGATGCAGATGATATTTCAAGACCCTTATGCGTCATTAAACTCAAGAATGACGGTAGGGGATATCATCGGAGAACCCCTTGATATACACGGTCTCGCAAAGGGCAAAGAGAGACAGGAGAGAATATACGAACTTCTCAACCGAGTAGGACTCTCGAAAGATCACGCAGAGAGATACCCTCACGAGTTTAGTGGAGGGCAGAGGCAGAGAATCGGAATTGCGAGGGCTCTCGCCGTCAAGCCCGAATTTATTATCTGCGACGAACCGACCTCGGCTTTGGACGTCTCTATTCAGGCTCAGATTATAAATATGCTAGAAGATCTTCAGGAGGAGTTTGGACTAACGTATCTCTTTATCGCCCACGATCTCTCTATGGTAAAGCATATATCCAATAGAATCGGGGTAATGTATCTAGGGAAGATGGTGGAGGTAGCGAGTAGCGATGAGTTACACGACGCCCCTATGCACCCCTATACGCAGGGACTACTGACCTCGATACCGATTCCAGACCCAGATGGTAACGCCGAGATAAAAAGAGAGATTCTCGAGGGCGATGTACCGAGTCCTCTGAACCCTCCCAGTGGTTGCCGATTTAGAACAAGGTGTAAGTATGCGAAGGATCTATGCAGTACGGCAGAGCCAGAATTCAAGGAGTTAAAGAGAGATCACTTTGTGGCGTGTCACTTTGCGGAAGAAATTTATAAAGAAAAGATTGGCAAATAGATAATTGAAAAATACATAAAGAGCATCTCTAAAAAATATCGTTTTCATCTCTAGCTTAGTTTTTCTCTAACCCAAACCTTGTTATGACAGGGGGCGTTGAAATACTCATTTAGCTCTGCTAAACTCCGTTTTCATCTTCTGGGTTAAAAATTC
>CAZATZ010000214.1:0-3460 GCA_964488175.1 uncultured Spirochaetales bacterium | reverse complement strand
CCACGAAGAAAAAACAGAGGTATTTTTTGAGCTGTTCATCTGAAAAATATCAACGCTCGCAATAAGGGACTCTCCAGAAGATGAACCAGATCCTTTATCGTACAAAATCTTATGATTTTTAAACCCCGCCCTCTTGAGCTGGATATTCTCAGCGACGCCGTCTCGTAGCCAGACCATGGAGGTTGTATTCTTAGCAGGTTGCAAAGAGAAATTCCCTAAGGAGGCACCACCCTTCTGTTGTTGTAACTGATACACCGTACTCGATTTTTCAGGATTTCCCAACGTCTGATTTAACTCGACCCTTGAATAGGTGGCTAGATTTTTTACGACGGTCTCAAGTGGAAGATTATAACCAGCAAGAGAGCCGTCAGTACTTGGCGTTGGAAGAGCTGGAAGTGTAATCTTTTCAGGCCCAGACGGTTCAACTTTAACGGGGGGGGGAGCTTTACGAACAAAAGGATTTGCCTTTTTAGCAGCAGGATTCGTATTTTGACGAGAGGCACCCTTCAATCCTCCCTTACTACCTTGGTAAGACTGAGCAAAAGTGGCAGAAAACCCGAAAGTAAGAGTCAATAAAATAAGAATAATTGGTCGTTTCAAAAAAAACCTCCTCAAGGAAATATACGTGAGCCATTTAATCACGCGTTAAATAGACTCTTTCCCTCACCATAAGTTCAAAACTCTTTTAGTCATATAATAAACTTCCCCGAAATTGCGAAGAAACGCACTGTGGGGATAATTCTAAGAGGGTGAACCAACGAGTACAGACTCTCCTTTAAGAGGGGAAATCCCCTCAACCATAGAAAGACAAAAGTCCGTCCCCGTTATTGTAGAGGAACGAGGGAATTCTTTCAAGTAAATTGGAAGAAAATGCCGTGTTGTACCTCGAAATCCTTCATTTTCTCGAGATTCAATGACGACTTCAACCTTTTTATCTAGAAAGAGTTGAAGATACTCTTCTCCCACAATATCGGCGTTTTGACGCAATAATTCACTCCTTTTTCTTTTGATATCCTCAGAAACTTGATCCGCTCTCAAGGCCGCTTCGGTTCCCCTTCGCTTCGAATATCGAAAGGTATGCACCCGACCAAATCGTAACTCTTCAATCGCACGTAAACTCTCTTGAAAATCCTCTTCACTCTCACCAGGAAAGCCGACGATCACATCCGTAGTAATATTAAAGAGGGGATTTCCTTCTCGTATTTTAAAGACGATATCTCGAAACTCCTCATACGTGTAGAGTCGTTTCATCGATTTTAAAACTCGATTTGACCCACTCTGTAGACAGAGATGGAGATGCTCACATAATTTGGGGTGGTGAACGTATTCAAGAAATTTTTTATCGAGTAAATACGGCTCTAGAGAGGAAAGACGCAGTCGAAAATCTAGATCTAACTCCAAAAGAGAACCCAGCAGATCCGAAAAAGTCTTCGTTCTCCACGTGTAGTAGCTCATATTGACCCCCGTAAGGATAATCTCTTTAAATCCCTTCTCTTCAACCATCTTACGAGCATCGTCTAAAATATCGGGAAGAGGACGACTGATGGCGGCTCCGCGCGTCTGGGGGATAATACAATACGTGCAAAAATTATCGCATCCATCTTGTATTTTTAACATACCGCGAGAGTGAAAAATCGGATCAACGGGAGGAAAGTCAAAAAGGGGATTTGACTTCGCAGGAAGTGCTATATTCGAGAGCTCTCCTTTAAAATGCGACTCTACAATTTCGGGGATCTGACTCTTTTGTTGATTGCTGACAACGTATAGGTTCTCTCCTTGAAAGAGATCGTCATCCCAGACTCCCTCACGGTTGTGTGATGCGACAAAACACCCCGTAACGATAACTAATCCGTTGGGAACAAGCTCTATCTGACGAAGAGAGCGATAGATCGCGTGGCGACTCTTTCTGTCGGCTTGATTGGTGACAGAGCAGGTATTGAGGATGATGATATCGGGGATCTCTTTCGAGTCTACAATCTGATACCCCTGTTCTCTAAATTTTGTGGCGAGAGCATCTCCTTCGTAGGAGTTTAGGCGACAGCCGAGAACCTCAAAAGCGATCTTTTTGGGGTTAGTATTTGAGTTAGAATTTGACAGATGATTTGGATTAGAAGACATGAATAACCTCTTGTTGGTCGGACTCCGATTCAATCTCCCCCTCGAGGCTTAAAGAGGAGTGGGAGGTGATCTTTACCCTCTGAAAGGTTCCGATAAGATCGGGGTTAAAGGGGGTGAGCCGGACGATGATTTTCCCCTCAGTCTTCCCCATTAGAGACTCTTTTTTTGCGTCACTACCATCGATCAAGACTCGAACGGTCGAACCGATCAGATTCTGATTGTACGAGATAGCACTCTGTTGAAGGATTTCAGAGAGAACGTGAAACCGTCGTTTCTTCTCCGTCTGAGCGACGTCATTTTTCCATCGGAAACTAGCCGACCCAGCGCGAGGACTATACAGAGCCACAAAGGCCATATTAAATTGGAACTCTTCCATCGCCTCTTTGGTTCTCTGAAACTGCTCTTCACTCTCTCCCGTAAATCCGACAATAATATCGGTAAAAAGAGTCGCATCGGGGAGGTGGTGTCGTATCTGGGTGACAATACGACGAAAGTCCTCCAGCGTATGACGGCGATTCATTTTCTCTAAAATATAGTCGTCTCCCGACTGGAGAGGGAGGTGTATCTGATTCGCGAGAGAGGGGTATTGGGCGATCACTTTCAAAACATCCTCGCCCATATCTTCGGGGTGCGGAGCTGTGAAGTAGAGCCAAAATTCACATTCTGGTTCCTCCCCTATCTTTCCAATACTCTCCAAGAGATGGGCAAAGTTGTTGGGCTCAATCTCATTCTCGCCGTAAGCATTCACATTTTGTCCTAAGAGAGTGATGGATTTATACCCATTTTTTACCAGCGTTCGAACCTCGTCGAGGATATCTTTTTCTGGACGAGAAATCTCCTTTCCCCGTGTGTAGGGAACCGCACAGAAGGTACAAAATTTATCACACCCATTCTGGATTGGGACGAAGGCCTCAAAGTCCGAGGTATAACGGGGAGTCGTCTGCCAAAATTCATTCATACTCTCTTGGGATATCTCAACCCGTTTTTCTTTGACGTAAGAGAGAGAGAGCGGAGTAACGACGCCGTACTCCTTGATAAGGGTGGGAAATTCTGACATCTCTGTTACGGGAAGAATAAAATCAAAGAGCTTTAAAAACTTTTTACGATCACTGGGAAGAATACATCCAGTCACAAAAGTGATCAGGGACTCGCTCGATTTTCGATGGTTCCAACGAACGATCTTCGCATAGACACGATCGATCGATTTTTGACGAACAGAGCAGGCGACAATACCCAAAAGTTGAGCCTCTTCCTCCCGTTCGGTCTTCTCGTACCCCATTCCCTCAAGGGTTGAACGGATACGCTCTCCATCGGCACGGTTCATTTGACAACCGAAAGAAAC
>CAZATZ010000213.1:0-3463 GCA_964488175.1 uncultured Spirochaetales bacterium | reverse complement strand
CCCACACTTCAGAGGCTCGTTGTCGAAAAACGTAAGAGCCGATCTCTTTCCGATAGAGATTCATTACCCACGCGGGGGTTATCGTCCTTCGACTCCCACTGACAAACTGAGAGTTTTTCTTTCGTTCTACTCTAATTTCTACCGTAACAAGAGCGTTGTACGTAAGGATCTCATCTATCCAAAAAAGATACCGCTGAGGGAGTGGGGTATTTTGAGTTGTGATCAGAATCGCAGTGGCAGAAGAACGATTCTCTTGCGAAAGAATTTCTCGAAGAATCGTTTGGATATCATTTTCCTGCGTTTGCTCGCTTAAAATCAAGTGCCAGAGAAGAAGAGACTCTCTCTTGTCCAAAAGAGGTTGATGAAGAAAAATAGCTCCCTCTTTTCTCATTTCAAAGAGAGGGAATTCCTCTTGAATAGAGTCAAAAAGTTGACTTTCATACTCCTGAGAAGCGTGTATTTCCTCTTGGGAGAAGAGAGGGTGAAGAGAGAGAGAGAGGAGAAAAACGGCTGAAAGAGAGTATCGGCTTATCATTTTTAGGAGAACCTCAGAAAACGCCACTCTTCAAATCTTAAGAGGATAGTGTCAAACTCTTTTATAAAGGGTACCCCAAAGATTTTTCACCACCTATTGAAAGACATTTTTCATGTCCTCCTCTTAAAAAGTTGCCCACAAAATTGCCTATCAAAGTTGTCCATATGGTCAAATTAAAAGCAACTCGAATCCACGCATATTATTCTGATGCTCTTCAGATATCACTCTGGGACTACTCTAAAGAGATCCAACACGTCTCATTGATCCACCGACTCTGAATTTGCAAGAACGCCCAAGGAGCGTAGAAGCCCAGAGAGAGAACGCTAAGGAGAAGAGAAGAGAGAAGAGAGAGATAGTTGTTTGGACTCTTTAAATCACTCTCAAACCCGACGGCACGTCCCTTGGGGTTGGTTTCATCGTGCATCTCAAGTCGTCTGATCAGGTAGAGCCAGTGCTGGTTGAGAGCGATAGGAAGGTAGAGACCGAAAGAGAGAAGAGTCAGAAATATCTGAAGTGTGAAGAAGAGCCACATCTCTGAAAACGAGGTAAAAAACTTAAATCGCATATTTCCGCACCTCAGATTCCCAAAGAACCAACTAGAGAGGAGGGAGTAGAGAAGCGAGAGAGAGAGCGAAAGGATGGCGAAGAGAAAGAGGAGAGAGAGAGAGCTATCAATGACGGGGAAAAAATAGAAAAGAGAAAAGAAGAGCATAAAAGAGAAGAAGGTGGCCACGAACGGTAAAAATCCTCCCCCTAAAAACGAGAGACGATGCTTTCCTACTTTAAATCGCTCAAAGAGGTGTCTAAGATAAAAAGAGAGACTCCAAGGGGAGAAGAGAAGTTGGGTCAAGAGGCAGAGAAGTGAGTGAAGAAGAATAAAGCGAACTCTCTCCTCCGTTCCCTCTTCCAGATATTCAAGCTCTATCCCCTCCGAACTACTAATCGATTGTAAGAGAGTTTGGAGTAAGAAGAGAAAGAGAACCCCGAAAAGAATCAACCCGAGAAAGATGGTCAGCAAAAAACTAAAAGGGAAAAATTCGGGGTTGAGTTGAGAGGAGATCTCTTCGTAGAGATTGGCTTGCGAACTCACCGACTGAACCATCGCCAAGAGCTTGTTGAGTCCACTCGTTCCGCCTAAGACGTGCCACGTATTGTATCCGTAGAAGAGTCCTAGAAGAAAGAGCCCCAAGAGAAGGGGAAGCACCTTTTTATGAAAGGTATACCAAGGAATCTCACGGCAATAGACGGGAGTTAAATTGGCATTTTTATTCAAGCTCTCTATTTTTTGCATTTGGTTTCTACTCTTTGAATTCGATGATACTTGGGTCGTACCCCTCCGGCAATTGATACCCTAGAAGAGCGAGGGAGGTCGAGCCAACGGAGGTGATACCAAGTCCCTCAACCAGTGACTCTTTGTACTCGCCCTTAAACTCTGGGTCATAAATAATACAAGGAACCGGATTCAGTGAGTGCGAGGTTTTCTTCGCCAAGTTGCCGTTTTTATCTCTTTTAAGAGAGCCGTCTTTCGCCTGCTCATACATCTCGTCTGCATTTCCATGATCGGCGGTAACGATCAAGATACCACCACTCTTTTTGACGGCCTCTTTCAACCGTCCCAGACAGAGATCCATCGCCTCGAGACTACAGACAACCGCCTGCATACTTCCCGTATGCCCCACCATGTCGCCATTTGGATAGTTTAGCTTAATAAAACCGAACTTCTCTGACGCAATGGCCTCAACCACTCGATCGGTAATTTCAGCACATTTCATCGCCGGTCGTTCGTCAAAGCTAACGTTGTCGGAGGGGATTTCAACATACGTCTCTAACTCTTCGTTAAATTTTTTCGCTCGATTTCCATTGAAAAAATAGGTGATGTGTCCAAATTTCTGAGTCTCACTGATGGAGAAGACGTTAACCCCACTCTTCGCCAGATATTCGGGAACGGTTCGATCAAGGGAGGGAGGTTCTACCAAAAACTGCTTAGGGATCTTTAGATCCGTGTCGTACTGCATAATCCCTGCGTATTCGACCTTGGGAACCCGTTTTCTATCAAAATGGGTAAACTCATCTCCTTGATCAAAGGCGAGAGAGATCTCTTGAGCTCTATCTCCTCGGAAATTGAGCAAGATCACGCTGTCGTTGTCCTCGATTCGACCGATCGGCTCCCCGTTTTCAACCACAACGAAGGGGGGGAGATATTGATCGACGTAATTACCTCTCTCTCTTAGTTTTACAATCGCTTCATGAGCGCTCTCAAACTCTTCACCCTCTCCTAAGACGTGACACTTCCAACCGAGTTCAATCATCTTCCAATCAGCCCCGTAGCGATCCATCGTGATCACCATTCTTCCACCACCTGAGGCGATGCGTCCGTCAAAACCATCGGTATTGAGAGAGTTTAAAAGTTCTACAAAGGGGTCAACATACTCGAGAGCGGAGTACTCCCCGACATCTCTTCCGTCGAGAAGAGCGTGGATTCGAACCCGTTGAACTCCCGCCTCTTTCGCCTTTTTTACGACTGCGTTAAGGTGTTCGATATGGGAGTGAACATTCCCATCCGAGAGAAGGGTGATAAAGTGGAGAGTCGAGTGGTTTTTTTTCACATTCTCGGAGAATTTCTTCCACGTGGCTCCCTCAAAAATACTCTCCGACTCGATCGACTCTCTCACCAGTCTTGCCCCTTGTGAGAAGACTCTGGCAGCCCCGATAGCGTTGTGTCCGACTTCGGAGTTTCCCATATCTTCATCAGAGGGCATTCCAACGGCCAACCCATGAGCCTTTAGCTTGGTATTAGGACACGTCTTGAGCAACTCGTCCAGAGTCCCTGTCATCGCTTGTTGCCACCCGTCGGACTCTTTATTTTTACCGTAAGCGACTCCGTCCATAATGCAGAGAACAACGGGACCTCTTCGACTTCCCATCTTT
>CAZATZ010000212.1:0-3473 GCA_964488175.1 uncultured Spirochaetales bacterium | reverse complement strand
CCCTAGGTTGTACTCCGTTAACTTAAATGGTCCATTAGAGATAGCCGTCTCTGGGGTTTTTGCCCACGTCTCGGGGGCGGACTCCGCAATCTCTTTTCTAACAGGCATAAAATTATGCCTTGAGGCGATATCAAGAAAATAGGGAATGGCACCAACGAGCTCTACTCTGAGTGTTTTATCATCGATAATCTCGATTCCCACATCCGCCGCACTTCCAACTCCTTCGTAAAAGTCTTTCGCCCCTGTGATGTAGAAAGTGTGGTGTGCGTATTCTGAGCCGAAGAGAGGATCCATCGCCCTTCTCCAAGCGTATTCAAAATCTGACGCTTTTACTGGTTCGCCGTCACTCCACTTGCTATCTCTTAGATAAAAGGTGTAGGTAGATCCATCTTCGGAGATATCCCAAGACTCAGCCATCGCAGGTTCTATCTCTCCGTCATTTAATCTGACCAAGCCTTCAAAGGTATTATTTATAACATGCCCCCCATCAAGGGCTGAGTTTACGGCGGGTTCAATACTCTTGGGATCCGCCCCCAAGTTAAACCGCAAGACCTCTTCTTTCTGCATTTCTACTTCTTTACTAGTTCCACACCCAGTAACAAAAACCATAACACTTAGTAGTAACAAGTACTTCATGCGTCTCATTCTTAATCTCCTCGTTAAAATTGATCGATTCCTTTTCTGTCCAATCTTTTAATTATCTCCACGGCCAACTTTACCGTATTTTGATAGTCTTTTATTGAGGCGTATCCGTAGTGAGTGTGAGCATACCTCGTGGGAACTCCTAGTACAATGGTAGGAACTCCTTCGTTGGAGAGATGTATCTTTCCCCCGTTTGTTCCTCCAGAGGTTCTCACCGCATCTTGATAAGGAATTCCCGTTTCAGCGGCGACCCCTCTCGCCAATTTTACAAACTTGGGATTCGCGATCATCGTATTGTCTCGGTGTCTTAGCTGAGGCCCCTTTCCAACAACTCCCTGTGCCGTATGGTTGTCCTTGTAGACATCATCGGCGGGGGTTCCTTCAAAGACGATGGCCACGTCGGGCTTTACCTTTCGAGTTGCAACCTCTGTCCCTCGAAGTCCTACCTCTTCTTGAGAGACGAGGGTTCCTACTAGATTGACACCTAGACTATCTCCAGAGAGTTCTTTCAAGGTGTCGATAACCGCAGCACAGCCCAGTCTATCGTCAAAGGCTTTTCCCGAGATTATCCCCGTCCTCTCGTTGTAGAGAAAGTCCACGTGGGGAACAACGGGGGCGCCGATCTCTATTCCAAAGTCATTGACAACCTCTTCGTAACAGGTCGCTCCGAGATCGATGTACATATCTTCAATTTCAAGCGGTTTCTTTTTTTCCCCCGCACCCATAAAATGCGGAGGTTTAGACCCCGTAATTCCGATATGATACTTTCCATTTTTATCCCTCACTCTCACACGATGAGCGGGGATATTGTTGGGAACCCACCCCCCCAGAGGAATGAATTGAAGTAGTCCGTTGGGAAGTATGCACTGGACCATAAATCCGACTTCATCGGTGTGTCCATCTAGCATAACAACGGGTAGACCCGCATTTTTCTCCGACGTATTTTTATTCGGGGTAACGTAGAGGTTTCTTAATGAGTCTTCACTCACACTCCAATCTTTTTCGATCTCAAAGCGGATCACCTCTAAAACGTCGTCTTCAAATCCCGAAACACCGTTGGCTTCAGATAATCTTCCTATAAATTTTACGCTCTCTTCACCCATTACTTTTCCCCTTTTTTGTTGTCATCGACGACCTAATTTAAGAGGTGCGATCACTCTTCGCACCGACTTTTTAGAGATACCCTTCTCTTACTCTCTATTCAATTTTACATTTCCTAAGTACCAGCTATCTAAGATATCTCTCTCCCACCCTGCCACATCCCCATTAACCATAAAGACGGCGGTATAGTAGTAGACAGGTATCATTATCATATTACCCATCAATAAGTTTTCTGCCTTAAGAAGCAGAGCGTCTCTTTCAAGACCTGAACTCAACTTCGCCTTTTCAATCGTTTCATCGAACTCTTTATTTTCTGGAAATTTTCCGTCTTCTGTCCACTTCCACTGAGCGTTGTTACTTCCCGAATAAGAGGTCCACTGATCAAAAAATGTCTGTGGATCTGCGTAGTCGCCTATCCAACCCGCTCTTGCCATCTCAAAGTTTCCAAACTGCTTTGTATCTTGAAAGACTGCCCACTCCTGATTCGCTAGTGTCACATTAATTCCAAGATTCTCCTTCCACATAGCTTGGGCGGCTTCTGCAATGGCTTTATGCGCTTCACTGGTATTATAAGTAAAAGAGATTTCTGGAAAACCTTCTCCATTAGGGTACCCAGCCTTCGCTAAGTACTCTCTCGCCTTTTCAACATCCGCCGTCGGAGAAATTCCATAATCACCCGCTAACTCTCTAAACTCATTTCCTTGTGAGTCAAAAAGCCCTGGAGGTACATACCCACTCGCTGGCTTCTGTCCCCCCTTTGTTACCTGCTCGACAATGGCGGTTCTGTCGATGGCGTAAGCGAGGGCTTTTCTTACATCGACATTATTGGTGGGTGCCTTATCCACATTCAAGAGAAAGTAGTAGGTACCAACGTACGGCTCGACCTGCAACGTGTCGCTTTCTAGCTCCAATCGAGGAATCTCTTGAAGAGGAACGGATAGAATCACGTCTACCTCTCCATTTTCATACGCAGTCAGTGCGGTTGTGTCCTCTACAATCTCTGTAAAGACGACCTCATCTAATTCTACAGCATCAGCGTTCCAGTAGTATTCATTACGTTTCACGACGATTCTATCACTCGGAGCATATTCTGCGATAACAAACGGACCGTTCGAGACGGTCAGTTCGGGATCCTTCGCCCACCCCTCGGGTTTTTTCGCAACAACATCCTCTCGTACTGGCATAAATGTGTAGAAGGTTGTCAGGGCTAAAAAATAGGGGGTTGGTGCGATAAGTGTGACCTCTAGAGTCTTATCGTCCAGTGATTGGATCTTGACGTCTTCGATTTCGCTCTCACCGTTGAAGTACTCCTGTCCGCCTTCGACGTAGAATAATTGAAACGCGTACTCCGAAGCGACCACAGGTGCCAGCGCCCTTTTCCACGCGTACTCAAAATCACTCGCCTTGACAGGCTCGCCATCGGACCACTTAGCGTCCTCTCTTATCTTGAATGTATACGTCTTACCGTCTTCGGAGAGTTCGTAAGACTCGGCGGCAGCGGGCATAGCCATACCATTCGCATCCATTCTCATCAGACCTTCGAAGGTGTTGTTGATGACAATTCCTCCGTCATTCGCCGCATTTAATTGCGGATCCACCGTTTTAGGATCTGCCCCTATATTAAAGGTCAGTATCTTCTTCTCCGCCATCTCATCTTTCGCACCTCCCCCACAAGCCATTAGAAGCAGTGAAAAGGCGATTAAAACGGGTATCATCAAAGTTTTCCAAGT
>CAZATZ010000211.1:0-3518 GCA_964488175.1 uncultured Spirochaetales bacterium | reverse complement strand
TCATCGGCGGCTGTCGAAGAGATGGTAGCGACGATCAACAACATCGCAAATCTAGCCAAACAGCGCGCTGAGATGATGTCGAAATTAACCAAGATCTCCCAGCAGGGGGAGGAGAAGATGCGGCTCACGGCGGCTGAAATCGACTCGATCAATAAGGGTATCGGCTCGATTCAAGAGATGACGGGAGTCATTCAGGGGATTGCGGATAAGATCAACCTTCTGGCGATGAACGCTGCGATTGAGGCGGCTCACGCTGGTGAGGCTGGTCGAGGATTTGCGGTTGTCGCTAGTGAGATCCGTACGTTAGCCGAGTCGACGAGTAGTAACTCGACTCTGATCACCCAGAGTGTGAATACGATCACCGATTCGGTCAAAAAAGCGACGTTACAGTCGCAAGAGACGAGCGAGTCTATCGCTAGCGTTTCGGCGGAGATGGGGACTCTTCAGAAGGCGATGAGTGAGATTATCAACTCGATTACCGAGGTCTCTAACGGAACGGAGCAGATCACCGAGTCGTTGGGAGTTTTGGTCTCGACCTCTGAAAAATCGAAGAGTATCTCACAGGAGATTGCGAATCGCTCTACGGAGAATCTTCAGAGTGTAAACCACGTCTCTGAAGGGGTTGGAACTATCTCTAATAGTATGCAAGAGATGGGAAACTCTGCTCGTGAAGTGGTGAGTGCTGTTAGCGAGATCAACGAGCTAACCCAAGAAAACTCGAAGAACTTGGATGAGGTAACGAGTGAGGTAGGGAAGTTTAAAACACGTCAATAGAGAGCGTCTTCAGATCTCCTCGAATAGGTACCTCTCGTAGGCCTCTTTGTAGAGGTGCCCTAAATAGATGTGTAAAATAGAGTGTTCACTTGACATCGTAAATGAAATACGATAGAGTGCAACAACATAACGATGGTATTTCAACAAGAAAGGGAGTCGAGAGACTCCCTTTCTTGTTGAAATGGGAAGATGAAAAAGCCGTTTGATCGAGAAGAAAGGGGTTGGCAACCCGTTTGAAAAAGAGCTTGTAAGGGTTTGGATGCGCATTATCACTTCGTTAGAGGATAAGGTTCGAAAAGTTGTCGAAGATTTAGGGCTAGGATTGCTCGAATTCAATATGGGGATGCTGAGGAACAGTGTCCAGATAACTCTGGTTATCTACGCTGAGGGAAGAGTGGTTACGATTGATGATTGTGCGTTAGCTCACTCATCCGTCCTCGCCAATCTTGATTCTGGTGACGTGGGGGGGAGGCTCAAGATGGAGGTACTCTCTCCCGGTACAGAAAGGACTTTTAAGAAAATGGATGAGTTTAGAGCGTTTGTTAAAAGAGATGTCAAGTATCTCCTCGTCGAGGACGAGAGCTGGTATACGGGGAAGGTTTCTTCCGTAGGTGAGAGTTCTGTTGTTTTGGAAGAGAGGGGAAAGGGGTTGCAAGAGATCCCTTTTTCTCAGATTAGAAAAGCGAAATTAGCTCCATTAGAGAGGGAGAGGTAGTTCTATGAGCATTGACCTTTCAGCAGAGATAAGAGAGATGCAACAAGAGCGTGGGATCTCCGAAGAACTAGTCATTTCTACTATCGTTAAAATGGTAGAAGATGCGTATGAGCGAGAGTTTGGAACGCTAGAAAATTGCGAAGTAGAGCTAGAGAATGAATCCTTGCGCGTCTTGGCTCGTAAGACGATCGTCTTAGAGGAAGAACTCGAAGACCCAGCGGTTCAGATATCTCTAGAATCGGTTGTCAGTGAGGTTGAGGGGTGTGAAGTCGGTGATGAACTTCTCATCGAATTAAACCCAAAAGATTTTAGTCAGCGTTCCGTTAATGTAGGAAAACAGAGGGGCAAACAGAGTTTAAGAGAGATAGAGAAAGATACGATATACTCTGAATATAAAGAGAAAGAGGGTCAGTTGATCCAAGGGTACGTTCAACGAAGTAAGGACGGAAACCTCTTCGTCGATATCGGTCGTGTCGAGGGAATCTTGCCGCGGCGATACCAATCTCCTAGAGAGCGGTATGAGCGCGGAGATCGTATTCGAGTTCTCGTCTGGGAAGTTCGCAAAGATAGTGGTTCTGTCGGTGTTGTTCTCTCCCGTTCTCACACGGAGTTAGTCGAGAGAATTTGTGAAATCGAGATTCCTGAGATCGCAGAAGGGATTGTCAAGATAGAGAGAATCGTTCGCGAGGTAGGGTACCGTACCAAGATCGCCGTTCGTAGCGTTCGTGAGGACGTTGAACCTGTGGGAGCCTGTGTCGGTCCGAGAGGAATTCGGATTCAGAATATCGTCTCAGAGCTAGATAGCGAGAAGATCGATGTCTTGATGTACTCTCCCGACCCTCAGAGCTTCGCCAAAAACGCTCTCTCTCCCGCCCAAGTGAAGGACGTGTACCTAATCGATTCTTCCAAGAAGAAGATACTTGCGATCACCGACGAGTCTCAACTAGCTCTCGCGATTGGAAAGAGTGGGCAGAATGTACGGTTAGCGAATCGGCTGGTCGACTGGAATATCGATGTAAAGACCGAGGAACAGGCGATCGAAGAGGGACTCCTGCAAGAGGCGGAAGAGACCGCAAATGAACTCTTTAACTACGAGTCAGAAGAGATCGAGAATATTAGTGACTTGGTCGGTCTAGATGAGCGAGTTATCGAGCTTTTGAAAAATAATGGAATAGAATTGATCGAATCTCTCCTCTCGTTCTCCGATGAGGGGCTTCGAAAGTTGGAAGGCTTGACGGAACAGGATGTTGAGATGATTCAGACTGCTGTGAGAGAGTTGATCGTTGAAGATGGTTTGACCGAGGGTGAAGTCGAAGAGGAGAGTTTCGAAGATGAACCCGTACTCGAATCCGAACCCGAGTCTGAGGTTGACGAAGAGCTCTCAGAAGAAGAGAGCGATGGGGCAGAAGAGAGCCTCGAAGAGATTGTCGAGTACCACTGCCCCGAGTGTGATGTTGTCATTACGCTCGAGATGGATAGTTGTCCTGGTTGTGGTATCGGGTTGAGCTTCGAGGAAGTTGAAGAAGATGAGGGTTAAATATGCCTGAAGAGAAAAAAGAAAAGTTTGGTAAACCTCAACTGATTAAAAAGAAGGATATCAAGGTTCAAGAGAAGCCAGTCGAACCTGAGATCGCCAAAGAGGTCGAGAACGTTTCAGAAGAGGGAGTTATCCCTGCGGCAAAACTCTTTAAAACTCCTAAAGAGGCGAAGGCTGGAGAAGAAAATCTCTCCGAGACTCCTCCAGATTCTCCTAAAGTTTCTCCTAAAGATTCCCCTAAAGTTTCTAAAAAACCGAAGGAAGAGGAGAGTCCTAAAAAAACTGTCAAACGAGTTGCGGTCAAGCGACGTGTCGTAAAGGTAAAGAGTTCAACTCCAGAGACCCCCTCGACCTCGGATGAATCAAAGACCCCCGTTCCCCCCACCACCTCCCCCGATTCGGCGACTCTCTCTTCGAGTGAGTCTGCCCCCGAATCGGTACCCGTCACCCCCGCTTCCGCCTCTACGTCGACTCCCACCCCCGAGAACAAGG
>CAZATZ010000210.1:0-3524 GCA_964488175.1 uncultured Spirochaetales bacterium | reverse complement strand
TAAAGATAGCAAGATAAAAATGTAAATTTTCTAAATTTGTAACATAATAGGATTATGATTTTTATCAAGCGGGAGAAAAGAAAAAAAAACAAGAAAAAGTTGACAAAGATAAAGTTTAATGATACAACATATGCTAGTAAGAAGATATAAATAAAAGAGCCAAAAATTTTATCTATTATTATTTATTCAGGAAAATTGAGGTGATATTGATGCTTTCTTCTAAAGAAAAAAAAGAGATTCAATCTTTAGTAATGTCTATTTTGGATGATACGGCAAAATTGGCAAGGGATGAGTCTGGCGGTCTAACGAGACTTTTATACTCGGACGAATGGGTAAAAACTCAGAGTACTTTAGAAAAGATAATGTCCGAGAACGGTCTAAAAACTCGTTATGATGAGATTGGGAATCTTTACGGAAGATTAGAGTCGGTAGAAGATTTAAAAGAGACCGTTATGGTCGGTTCTCACGTAGACACCGTCGTAAACGGTGGGGATTATGACGGAATCTACGGAATTACCGCAGGGATTCTCGCTCTTGACTATTTAAAGAAAAAATTTGGTGCCCCTAAAAGAGCGTTAGAGGTTATCTCTTTTGCAGAAGAAGAGGGATCGCGGTTTCCGACGGTTTTTTGGGGGAGCAAGAATTTTGTTGGTTTAGAGGACAGAGGTGCGGTAGAGGGAATCGTCGATGCTAAAGGAGATCGTTTTACTGAAGCGATGCAAGGAGCTGGTTTTGGTTTTAAAGCGAAGCCAAACTCAGCACGGGATGATATTAAATACTTTGTAGAAACTCACATAGAGCAGGGGAGTGTCTTAGAGAAAGAAGAACTGACGATTGGTATTGTAGACAATATCGTCGGACAGAGAAGGTTCTCTATTGAGGTAAAAGGAGTCGCCAACCATGCGGGAACAACGCCGATGTCTTATCGTAAAGACGCCTTTTTTGCTGCGTCTGCAATGGTTGTCAAGATATTAAATTGTGCTGTAGAATACGGTGATCCCCTCGTGGCGACGGTTGGTTCTATTGAGTTAACTCCTAACACTGTTAATGTTGTCCCAGGAAATGCCGTCTTTTCTCTTGATATTCGACACGTAGATTCCGATGTCTTAAAGCAATTTACAGGAGAGGTTCTTGAAATTCTAAAAGAGACAGCAGAAGAGAAACAGGTAGAAGTCACTCACGAGATGTGGATGGATACCTCCCCAGTTCCTCTATCTTCGGAGCTTGTTGCGCAAGTCAAAGAGATCTGCCAAAAACAAAAGTTACCGCATAAAGTTATGCCAAGTGGAGCGGGTCACGACTCTCAAGTTGTCGCAACAAAGATTCCTACGGTACTTATTTTTGTACCTAGCAAAGAGGGGATCAGCCACAACCCAAAGGAGTACACCGCTCCAGAATTTTTAACAGAAGGAGTCTCTGTTGTGATAGAGACTCTTTATGCGCTTGCTTATGAATAGAGAAGAGATTAAAGGCACGTCTAAAAAGTTTAAAGGCGTTCCCGTAAAAAAGAGATATTGCTATTTTGGTCGTGCAACTTTGGTAGTTTAGTGTAACCAAAGCATGCTTTGAAAAATATCTTTCTAGGAGATTATTTATGGGTATGGGATATCCCAAAGGGCTACTTTCAAGCCGGTCGATCATCAAAAAAGATAATTATGCATTGATCGCCCCAGAAGGGTTGATCAAGAACGTAATTCCTGGGTTTGAAGATTGTGAAATGACGATTCTCGGGTCTCCCAAAATAGGGGCAAGTTTCGTCGACTACATCGTCAAGATGAATCCTGGTGGAAAGAATGTTAAAGGGTTTGGTGGTGAAGGAGTCGAGACATTTGTCTATTGCATTAGCGGAGATTTGATTGCATCCTCGGAGAGTGAAGAATTTAACCTTTCTGAGGGAGGATACCTCTACTCTCCTCCTGAAAAAAAGATGTATTTACAAAATAAATCAAAAGAACCTTGTCGTTTTTTCCTCTATAAACAGCGATTTCAAGTTCTTGATGACCTCTCTCCTTGGACTGTTTTTGGGAACGTCAATGATATAGATTTTCGTTTCTATGAAGATATGGAAAATGTTCATATAAAAGATCTTCTTCCTGCCGATTTAGCCTTTGATATGAATTTTCACGTCCTTTCTTTTGATCCAGGAGGGTGTCACCCTATGGTCGAAACACATTTTCAAGAGCATGGAGCCTACATCCTGACAGGAGAAGGGGTGTACAATTTGGATAATGAGTGGATTCCTGTTCAAAAAGATGACTACCTGTATATGAGCTCTTTCTCGCCTCAAGCTGCGTATGGGGCTGGCCGAGGGCCTTTTAGTTACGTCTATTCGAAAGATTGCAATCGAGATGTAGAGATCTAAGAATTTAATTTGTTTGAGAATGTAGTTACTGAGTAGCCACTGAAACACAAACCGAGAATTTTAGAAATTCCTAAGAGCAACTCTAAAAAGTCGAGTTAGAAATGAAAAATGGTTTTTTAGAGGTACCATTAAATCAAAGGAGAAGATTCTGAACGTTAATGTGAAAAGAGTTTTGCGGATCTTGGATGAGATCTATGCGTGTGGTAAACAGTTTGATGGTACCTATTCTAGGTTAGCATTCTCGAAAGAAGAACAAGCGGGAAGAGATAAGTTCTGTGCTTACTTCAACGCTTTGGGAATTGAGAACCGAGTTGATCCGGCAGGGAATGTGATTGCCCGCAGGGAGGGGAGTGATCCGAGTCTACCGAGTATTATCTGTGGCTCCCATTTAGATACCGTTCTTGATGGTGGTAAATACGACGGTGCCTTGGGTTGCGTTGCAGGACTGGAGATTTGTCATCTCTTAAAAGAGAACGATCTTCAGTTGGCTCACCCATTGGAGATCGTCGCCTTTGCCGATGAAGAGGGGGCTCGATTTGGCTCAGCTCTCTTTGGAAGTACACACTTTAGTGGTGAAAAATCTAATTTTAGTGCCATGGACCAAGATATTTATGAAAGTACTCGCCAAGAGGTTTTTCGTGAGTTTGGTCTTGAATTTAGCGAAGCGGATAAAGCAAAGCGTTCTAAAGAGAGTGTGCACTGTTTTCTTGAACTACATATTGAACAGGGAGCTTATCTGCACAAGAACAAACTCCCTCTAGGGGTGGTCTCAACGATTGCAGGAGTTAAACGATTTGAAATAACCCTTTTGGGGCAAGCAAACCATGCAGGTAGCACCATGATGTGTGATAGAAAAGATGCCTTAGTCGCTGCCGCTCATTTCATTGCATCTGTTCCTTCTATTGTCGAAAAATGTGGTGGAGAATACACTGTCGCTACCGTTGGTTACACAAAAGTAGTTCCAAACGCAATCAACGTTATCCCCGGTGCGTGTTCTCTCGGGCTAGAGATACGAGATGGGAAAAATACAAACATCTCTGCAGTAGAAGACGGTCTCAGAAATGAGATGAAAAAAATCTGTGATGAAAGTAGCATTAAATTTAAAATTCGAGAAACTCTCTCCCAGGACCCAACCCCTATGAGCGATTGGGTGATTGAACTT
>CAZATZ010000209.1:0-3536 GCA_964488175.1 uncultured Spirochaetales bacterium | reverse complement strand
GGTCGCTATCGCCTCTCTTTTTAAGGCAGTTCAAGCGGGTGAGGTAGACAAGGACGGTGTTATCATGTTAAATATAACGGGCGGAGGAATGACAGCACTAAAGCAGAAAGAATCGATTCGTGTGAAAACGCCAGATTTTACGATAGCGAAGTCAAATGTCACGCCAGACACAATAAAAGAGATGATAGAGAAGATCAGTTAGGAGAGTCATGAAAGATATTTTTGATAAGTGTAAAGGTGATGAGGGGTATTTTGGAAAATTTCGCTCGACGGATGATCACTTTTTTTGCCGCCCAACACTCAACGGCCTCCCTTCGACACGGATGGAGTACGATGGACAAGAGAAGATTATGTGGTCCATCAACAACTATTTGGGACTCGCTGGAAATGAAGAGATTCAAAGGGTTGCCCGAGACGCCATCGATACGTATAGTGTAAGTTCTCCGATGGGTTCACGCATGATGAGTGGAACGACCGACGAGCATTACGCCTTGGAGAAGAGTCTAGCGGAGTTCGCTCAAAAAGAGACGGCTCACCTCTTTAACTTCGGTTACTTGGGTGTCTTGGGTACGGTTCAAGCTCTCATCGGTCCCCAAGATGTGATTATCATGGACAAGCTCTCCCACGCCTGTATCATCGATGCCGTCTTACTCTCAAAGGCCAAATTTCGTATCTTCCGACATAACGATATGGAAGATTTAGAGAAGGTATTAAAAGAGACAAAGAAAGATTGTAGCGGGGGAATTTTAATCATCACCGAGGGAACGTTTGGAATGACGGGGGATCTCGCAAAACTCGATACGATGTGTGATTTGAAAGAGAAGTACGGGGCGAGAATCTTTATCGATGATGCACACGGTGCTGGAGTCATGGGTAAAGAGGGACGTGGAGCGGCGGAACACTTCGGTGTTCAAGACCGTGTTGATATCTACTTTTCGACCTTTGCCAAAGCCTTCGCCTCCATCGGTGGATTTGCTGCGGCTGAAAAAGATGTGATCGAGTGGATACGGTTTAACGCACGGACACAGGTCTTTGCGAAGAGCCTTCCGATGGTCTATGTAAAGAGTCTTCAAAAGACGCTTCAAATTATCATCGAGAACCCAGCTCTGCGAAACAAGTTGTGGAAGAATTCCAACAGGCTCAAAGAGTCTCTACAAGGATTGGGATTTCACGTTGGTGGAGGAGAGTCTCCAATTTGTGCCATCTTCGCTCCCGTACCAGATGGCGATAACAAAGAACTCCACGGCATGGCGATGATCAAGTTTTTACGTGATCGAGGGGTTTTTGTCACAGGGGTTATCTATCCGGTAATCCCCGTTGGACTCTTCGAATTTCGAATGATTCCTACGGCGGCTCATACCGATAAGGATATTGATGATACGGTAAAGGTATTTAAAGAGATGCAAAATGAGATAGGATTTGATACGTCGTTAACGGAGAATGATCTGCGAAAGATAAAGCAGATCTACCCTCTCTCTTCGTAAAATCTATCTCGATTCGTTTTCAGAATTTTTCAAAAAAATCGTTCAAGGAGATTTATTATGCCTAAAGCACATCGAGGAAAAGAAGTTCGTAAAATGGCTGGTCAAGCTCGAGCTACCTGCCCCATTTGTCAACGTAGTGGAATTAAACTACTCTATCAACGAGAGATTAAAGAGGGTGAGACGACCTCTGTCTGCAAACAGTGCAATAGTACTTTAACAAAGAAGGCGAATGGTTGAGAATTCTCTAACCTCTCTCTTTATCGTCCTCTTCACCTCTCTTCTGGTTGCGGAGTTCTTGCACTCCTTTGTTCTTCGCATTCTCAATACCAATGAGCTTTTGAAGAATAGGGATCGTGTTCCCTCTTTTTTTGAAGGGAGCGTCGAGGAGGTTGCGTACCAAAAGAGCGTCGCCTACTCCTTTGATAACGAGAGAATCGCTCTTTTTTCTCTGACTCTCTCCTTTCTCTTCTCTCTTTTTGTTCTCTACTCTGGTATTCTCGGAAGATGGGATGCGTTCCTACGCCACTGGATTGAGTCACCCTCTCTGAGGGGGCTTCTCTTCACCTTTGGAACTATCTTCTTTCTCTCTCTGCCCTCTTTTCCTCTGCAAATTTATAGAATTTTTGTGATCGAGGAGAGACACGGATTTAACAAATACACACTAAAAACCTACTTTCTCGATCAGGTAAAACAGAGTATCCTCTCCCTTCTCCTCCTCTCTCCCCTCCTCCTTCTTCTCTACTCTTTTATAGAGAAGATATCTCTCTGGTGGTTCTGGGCGTGGTTGGCTCTCTTTCTCTTTCAGTTAGTCGTGACTTGGCTCTACCCCGTTCTCATCGCTCCTCTTTTCAATCGATTCACCCCTTTAGAAGAGGGTTCGCTGAAAACACGTTTTGAGGCGTTGGCTCTTCGTTGCCACTTTCCCATTCGAGGAATTTATGTGATGGATGGAAGTCGCCGTTCCGCGCATAGTAACGCCTACTTTACGGGGATTGGAAAGGTAAAACGGATCGTCTTTTACGATACTCTTCTTGAGACGCTGAGCGAAGAGGAACTCGAGGCGGTTTTGGCCCACGAGATCGGACATTACAAGAAAAAACATATTCAGAAATCGTTGATTTTAGGACAGGTTCTCTCACTTCTCAGTTTTTGGGTTCTTTCACAGATCATCACCTTTCGTCCCCTCTTTAGCGTCTTCGGGATCGAAGTTGTGAGTAGTTACACCTTTCTAGTTCTTATCTCTCTCTACTCTTCGCCTCTCTCGCACTTTCTAACCCCCTTATCCTCTCTTTTGAGCCGAAAGCACGAGTACGAAGCGGATCGATACGCCAGTGAGGCCACAGGAAATACGGATTGGTTAAAGGGAGGTCTTCTGAAATTGAGTAAGACGAATCTCAGTAATCTGACTCCCCATCCCGCCTTTTCCTCCTTCTATTTTAGTCATCCCCCCCTGATAGATCGACTGCGGTACCTCGAGTCGATATCGGTTGAAGATTCACAGAAAAAAGAACCCGTTTAAATTTTCTATCGAAAAAGAGACCTCTCGTTCATCCCAAGAGAGAGTTAGAGTTAGAATTAAAGTTAGAGTAGAGTGAAGACCTTAGAGGCTTCCTTTACGAACCAATTCAACCAGAGTTCTTAACCCCATCGCCGTTGCACCGCCTACGGGATTCAATCGACTCTTTTTACCCCGATGCGTACTTGGTCCAGCGATATCCCAGTGAGACCAGACCACACCCTCTTCCACAAACGATTCGAGAAAGAGAGCGGCTGTAATAGCCCCGCCCCAGCGTTCGCCAGTATGTTTAAAGTCGGCGACTGAACTCTCAAGCTGTTTCTTATACGGAGCGTAGAGCGGTAAGAGGGCGAAGGGGTCTCCGACGGTAGCACCCAGCTCTTTTACGCTCTCTCTCAGTCGACTATCATTGGCAAAAAATCCAGCGATCTCGTCTCCGAGACCCACCTTGCAAGCCCCCGTTAAGGTGGCCATATCAACCATATAGAGGGGATCGTACTCTTTTTGTCCGTACGTCAAAGCGTCACAGAGTAACA
>CAZATZ010000208.1:0-3580 GCA_964488175.1 uncultured Spirochaetales bacterium | reverse complement strand
AAAAGAAAAATAACCGATAGTGAGAAGGGAGAGAGTGATGAGAGTTGTGAAAGTAATCCAAAATTTTCTTTTGTTTGTTGGTTGCATGCATGATTTTCCTTACCTTTTCATACTACCCAAGATACGATTTCTCATCAATATAAAAGTATAAATTTTTTTTTATAATAGTTTTAAGTTATAAAAAGAAGAGAGAAGAAGAGCTTTTTAGAGGTGGTCTTTATCGTTTCGTGAGGGTTCCCTTTTCATAGATAAAATTTGCCTTTTCTTTAACAGAGTCAGTGATTTCGACTCCTAAACTCTCAGCAACATCTAAGTTAACGTAGAAATTTGTATTCTCTAAGGGAGGGAGGGAGACGAGGATCTGATCTGGAGTCTCTCCTTCTAAAACTCTTATCGCCACATCAGCAGCTCGAATCGCCTCCTTCGTGTAATCAATTCCGACTGAAGCTAAAACAAAATCTGTGTTAATCGCAGTCTCAGGAATAGAAGTGAAGAAAGGTTTTTCCACCTCCTTAACCGCACTTACATAGGTCGCTATATTTTGTTCAAGGGCTATATCCGTTCCTAAATAAAAAGCATCGACTCGACTGGCTAAAGATTTTACCTTCTCAGAAATCTCATTGGGATGATTTACTTTTATCCCGAGAGTGAGAATCCCACGACTTGCACAAAAATCTTTAACCTGTTTAAAGCGGTATAGATTCATCTCCAAATTATCCACCACAGAATCTGGTGAATAAAGAATCCCAACCGTTTCAAAGGGAACGATTTGGCGAACAAAATTAAAATAAGACTCGTCTGCTACCTGGCTCGCAATTCCTGTCAGGTTGTGAGGTTTGGCTGATGAGGGACTTCCCGCCCCTGTGAGAGTCATTCGACCATCGCTCTTCAAATCTTTCTGGTTGGATTCCAAGCGTGAGACCAATCCATTGCCAAGGGGATCAGTCACAACAAGAAAGACGATGGGAGTATCACTAATCTTAGAATTAATCCGTTTTGTCGTCGGAGTGGTCAATGTTACGATAAGATCGGGGGAGCTTCTCTTTAAGGTCGCCACAACGCTATCGAAACCACCATCACTCTCTTCAATGTTTAAAGTAGAAAAAATTCCCTGAGGGTATTTTTTTTCTATTTCTTTTGTGAATATATCGGCAGATAAAGTAAAGAAAGGGTGATCAAAGGGAATCACGATCGTCACTCGAGGAGAGGTTTTACTCTTACTAGCTGTAAAAGAAAAGTAGCCTATCGCAAGAAGAGAGAGAGTGATGAGAGTTGTGAAAGTAGTCCAAAATTTTCTTTTGTTTGTTGGTTGCATAGCATGAATTTCCTTATATTTCCATATTACTAAAGAGAATATCTCTCATCAATATAAAAATATAAAAAAATTATTAAAAACGGAGGAAGGTATGGGTATCCCATGAAAAAGTCGATTTCAGAGAATCATGAAGATCTTTTTTGTCCAGTCAAGGAACTGGAAACGCAGTTTAGCCAAATTTTATCAAGAAGTTAAATGAGTATTTCAGTGACGCTATAACAAACCTTGGGATTGGCTGAAAAGATCGAGTTAAGAAATGAAAAAGAGTTTTTTAGAGGTGGTCTTTAAGTATCCTCGTAAATAAGGGTGAGGGGGCCGTCGTTGACGAGATCTACCGCCATCTCTTCGCCGAAGATACCTTCAAAAATAGGTTTTCCAAGCTTCTCTTCCAATATCTGGTTAAAGGCGGAGTAGAGTGGTCTTGCCTCCTCTGAAGAGGCCGCTTCGTTAAAAGAGGGGCGATTCCCCTTTTTGGTACTAGCGTAGAGGGTGAACTGGCTGACGGATAAAATATCTCCCGAAACCTGATGAAGATTAAGATTTATCTTTCCGTCCTCATCGTTAAAGAGGCGTGTATTGATAATTTTTGAAGCGATCTTTTCCAACCGTTCTTTTGATAACTCCTGCGACTCCCCCCGACGAAACCCCACCAAGAGAAGCAGACCCTTCCCGATCTCCGCTACCTTTTTAGAATCAACCGAGACAGAGGCTCGACTAACTCGCTGAGCGACAACTTTCATAGACTCTCCTTGCTTATTTAGAGGTACCCCTCTCTTTGAGGGGGTGAGATGATCTTATCTAAAAAATCGATCTGCATCTGGAATAAAATTTTCAAAGATACCCTACTGCGATACCCTACCGCAAAAAATCTATTTCGACAACCCTTGGAGAACCTGTGGACAATCTTTGATCGGGGAGGTCGTGTTAAGTGTTCTTTAGATTTTCTAAGAGATAGATTTTCAGATAGATTCTGGTTATTGTTTACCTAATATATTTATGATGATATATTGATGATAATTCGTTCTTATTCAATTCCTATGGGAGTCTCTTATTATGTTACCTGGATTCAGTCTAACTTGGAAAGGCGTCCTCTCCGTTTTTCTCTTCCTCTTGGCGTTTGTCCTGATCCTCTTTGTTTGGGCAAAATCCCCCAACTGGCCCAAAGAGGAGTATGCACAGATACGAAATTTTCAGGGTGATCAATCTCAAGAAGAGCAAGAAGAGCGAGATAAAAGCTCCGATACGACCATCTCTCTACTAACGTATAATATCGGGTATCTCTCAGGCTTGACAAACAACAAACCCGTTCGCGGTTCCGAAGAGTTTTATCAGAAAAATTTAGACGGCGTACTGAGCCGTTTGCGTCGGTATCGAGTCGATGTTTTGGCCGTCCAAGAGATCGATTTTGACTCAACTCGCTCCTATTACGTCGATCAGTTTGAAGAGATTGGTGAGGGGGTAAATTACAAGAACGGGGCGATGGTGGTCAGCTGGGATAAGAGCTATGTACCCTTCCCGTACTTTCCTCCGAGTGTCCATTTTGGGAAGATGGTCAGCGGGCAGGCTATCTTCTCTGATTATGAGATCACAGAACAGGAGCGTGTTCAACTGGCGGACGTCGAGAGTCAGCCCTATTACTACTCGGCTATCTACTTAAAACGTCTGGCACAGAGGGCTGTGATCAAGGTGGGTGGTCGTGATGTGACGCTCCTTAACGTGCATACGGAGGCGTTCGACGCACCGACGAGAAGGGCACAGATTCTATTTTTGAAAGAGTGGTTTTTGAGACTCGCAGAGACGATGCCTGTGATTATGATGGGGGATTTTAATAGCGATCCATATTATACCAATGATGATACAAACAATGGTGATCAAGAGAGTGGGGAATCGGCGGCTATTTGGGAGTTTTATAATGACCCACGCATCGGGGTAACCTCTGATAAGGAGTCGTTGGGAGGGCAAGAGAGATTGACCTATCCCTCTGATTCTCCCGTAGAACAGTTAGATTATATCTTCTTTTCCTCGGCTCACTTTGAGTTGGTAGAGGGGAGAGTTCTTAGCGACTTTGGTCAGATATCCGATCATCTTCCCGTTTACGCCAAACTGAGGTTGAAATAAGAGATCGATTTTTTAGAGGAGCTTATAAGTAAGTACTCATCTTCATGTTGGGAAAATATTCTTCTCATTTTGCTCTTGTTCTTGCTCTTGTCCTTGCTCTTGGATCATCGAAAAAGAGTACAATTAAAGGATTGCATTGACATAATC
>CAZATZ010000207.1:0-3598 GCA_964488175.1 uncultured Spirochaetales bacterium | reverse complement strand
AGAGAGGCACTTAAAAATTGTTGTCGAGATTTTTTTCTTGCTTTCCATTTTATTTTTGTTTATACTCAGAAAAGAGTGATCTAACCGAGTAAACGGGAGATTTTTCCGAGCAGCGCTTCTATTTCAAGAGAGGAACGACACTGGTAATGAAGATACGATGGCTAGTCTGGCTCCCCATACTCTCCCTTCTTACCTGTACCACGACCTCAATCTCTCTCAAAAATTCATCCCCCGACACGTCATCTACTAATATGATGGAAAATGCTATGATGGAGACTCCTCAAAAGGAGACCACCCCTCACTCAAACGTTCTCCCGCTTTTCCCCCAAGAACCACTCCCCCATCAGCACGAACTCTCTCTCGCCCCTCCTGCGATGAAAAGTTCCCCCCCAAAGAGTACAGCCCCCTTACCCACTCTGAATGAAAGCGTAAATCCCACTCTTGTGCCCACTCTCGCAAAAGAGACTCCCATCGAAGATTTACCTCCTCCTCCCGTAGAAAATACCCCTATCACCCCCCTAGAAGAGATCCCCGAAAATGTACCTCTCGATATCCCCGTAGAAGAAAATTCGCCCATCATTCCAGAAGAAAGCCTCTCGCCAGAGGAGTCCTCGGAAAAATCTTTTTTCGAGAAAATGAAAGAAAAATTTGATTTCAAGTTTAGTGATTTCAAATTTGACGCCTTCAAGTTTGGTGATTTCAAGTTTTCCAGTTTGAAACCTACGCAGGGGTCGGTCAGCTCCCCCCTGATGAGCGGGTTGCGAGGTACGATCATCCTCTTCTCATCGTTGACACTCCTCTTAGGACTCGCCTACTTTTTCTGCTATCATACACTGACCAAAGGGAGACTCTCCCTCAAAATCATCCAACAGCACAAAAAGCTAAATCTCGGCTTTGTTGGAACGGACTCTCTGGAAGAAGAGTTGTTAAACGACCTCTAAAATTGAGTCAACAGAGGCGGTCAGGCGATCCGATAGAGAGAGAGGAAGAAGAGAGACCTTGAGCCAATCAAAGAGCCGATCAAATTTGCACGTCGTTCTCTACCAACCGGAGATCCCACAAAACACAGGAAATATCGCTAGGACGTGCGTCTTAACGGGAACCTCACTCCACCTCATTCGCCCGTTGGGTTTCTCTCTCTCAGAAAAGCACCTCAGACGTGCAGGGCTCGACTACTGGCAAGATCTCGATCTCAACCTCTACGACGACTCCCACGATTTCTTCGAAAAAAACGACGTGCAGGGTTACTACGGGGTGACGACAAAGGGAACCACGACCTACACCTCCGTCCAATACACCTCCAAGCAACCGCTCTATTTTCTCTTTGGAAGAGAGACAAAGGGGCTACCCGACTCCCTCTTAACGGATGAGAGATGCACTCCCATCCGTATTCCCATGATAGAGAAGGGACGCTCCCTTAACCTCTCCAACTGCGTCTCTATCACCCTTTTTGAGGGATTAAGACAGATCGGATTTCCCTCCCTTCTCTAGGATACCTCTAAAACCTCTTTATATCTTGCCGATCTCCTTGATCAGGAATTCGTTGAAGACTAGACTGTATCGCTCGACACGACCCGTAGAAGTTTGAAACGAGACACAAGAAAAATTTACAGGTCGCATTCATGAAAAAGTGGATCAGCTCCTCCGTTGACAACTGAACAAATCCAACCCTGTCAAAAACTAGGATATCTCGACAATCTAGATCTTGAATCTTGGATCTTGAATATTAGATCTAGAATCTTGGAAAATAACGAGGATATTTTTTGGAAGAGATGTTTTGAAATCGATTTTTTAGAGAGACCCAGAAACCAAACTGATAGGAGTAAAATGATACATTTATTTGGAAAAGAGATGAACATCCGAGGCGAAGTTTTAGCCGGTATTACCGTCGCCTTAGCCCTTGTCCCAGAGGTCGTCGCCTTCGCCTTTGTGGCGGGAATAGATCCACTGATCGCCTTACACTCATCCGTCATCATAGGGCTTTGTGCCACTATCTTTGGGGGAAGACCGGGAATGATCTCGGGAGCCGCTGGAAGCATCGCCGTTGTTTTTGTCGCACTTGTCGCACAACACGGCGTAGAATACCTCTTTGCGACAGTCATCTTAATGGGCATCATACAGATCTTAGTGGGCGTCTTTAAATACGGAAAATTCTCAAGAATCATCCCCCATCCCGTCATGCTCGGTTTCTTAAATGGACTGGCTATCGTGATATTTCAGGCTCAGTTGGCGCAGTTCAAAGTAGACGGGGCGTGGATGCAAGGTGTGCAATTGTGGGGTATGATAGGTCTTGTCCTGCTCACCATGACCATCGTCCACTACCTCCCCAAACTCACAAAAGCACTACCCTCCTCACTCGTCGCCATCGCTGTCACAACAGGGTTAGCCGCCATCCTCAATCAAGCGGGCGTTCACATGCCCAATGTCAAGGAATTTGCTCAAGGCGGAATCGCTGGGGGGCTACCCTCTTTTCACATACCGCACCTTCCCATCAACTTTGAAACCTTCAGGATCATCGTGCCATACGCCATCACCGCTTCCTTGGTCGGATTGATAGAGTCTCTTTTAACCCTCACCCTTATCGACGACCTCACCAACACGAGGGGGCAGACCAATAAAGAGAGCATCGGTCAGGGGCTAGGAAATTTGTTCAGCGGTCTCATGGGGGGAACGGCGGGTTGTGCGATGGTTGGTCAGGCGATGGTCAATATTACCAGTGGCGGACGACAGCGACTCTCTGGCATCACTTGCGCCCTCGCCCTGCTCTCCTTTGTTCTGTTCGCCTCTCATATCATAGAAATCATACCCCTTGCGGCTCTTGTAGGAGTGATGTTTATGGTGGTGATAGAGACATTCCAGTGGGAGAGCCTCAAATACGTCAAGAAAATGCCCACCAAAGATGTCATTATTATGATTATTGTGGCGGTGATTACGGTGGTTCACGACTTGGCTCTCGCCGTAGTGGTCGGAATTATCATCTCCTCCCTTCTTTTCGCATGGGATAAGGGAAAGAGAATGACCGCCCGCATCAAAACCAACGACCAAGGGATCAAAATCTACGAACTCGAGGGGCCTCTCTTTTTTGGATCTGTGGCTAGTTTTAAGGAGATCTTTGACGTTACAAATGATCCCAGTGAGGTTGCCATAGACTTCAAGGACTCCCACGTCAGCGACCATTCCGCCATAGAAGCGATTAACGCCATTACAGAAAAATATAGCTCCGCAGGCAAGATTTTACACCTCAAGCATCTCAGCCCAGACTGTTCTCAACTTCTGAAAAATGCAGATACATTGATTGAGATCAATATCATGGAAGACCCCATCTATCACGTGGCAGACGATCTTCTCGATTCTTAGAATTTAGGGGACTCCCTCAAAAATCTTTTGCAAGCCAAGAACCCCAGAATACAAGACGCCAAAAAATAAATGATGAAAGAAGAGATATTCTCGTTACTTTTCGTCTTCTGGAGAGGCGTGAAGAGCGATGGGTTCTTCTTCCAGTTGATGATTGGATACGCAGAGAGAGGTAAATTTTAATTTATATCATGTATTTATTTAGTTTTGTTCTAGTATTGTTTTCTTTCCATTTTTGGAATAA
>CAZATZ010000206.1:0-3611 GCA_964488175.1 uncultured Spirochaetales bacterium | reverse complement strand
GGGACGAAAATAAGATTTTTCGAGAAAAAATAGATTTTAATCAGAGGCGTGGAGAATCTCAGAAAACTAATTTAGAATTTAGCGTAAAAATTCCCACTGGCTTGTCGCCTTCTCTGCGACACGTGTATAGACGTTGTGCATCTCCCTCTCAAAAGGGTTCGCCGAGGAGTAGAGAGGGGGGGAGAACATCTGAATTGCCAGAGGAGAGGCACTACTACCCTCGTTGTTTAGTTCAAAATTATTTTGTGGTTCTTGTGAATCGTGTAGAACTCGCAGATCTTGCGAAGATAGACCCTGATTACCCCTTTTAGAACACAGAAGGGGGAGAAGGTCAACGCCTCTAAATCGGTAATAAAGAAGGGGGTCTTGAGAAAACGCCTCTCCAAACAGAAAAAAAAGGGCTCCCATGTGCTGACATAGACTCTCGTCATCGTCCGCTCGACAGTAACAAGAGAGATTCAATTCTGAACTCTTCACCCAAGGGTCTCCCCCCTCTTTTTCAACCAAAGAGAGAAACTCTTCAGAAAATCGTCGTTCAAAGAGAGTAGATAAGAGTGAGGGACGCTGGAGTAGTTTATCAAGAATCCCTCTCTCTATCTCATCGGAGAGGGGGGTTACTTTTAAGGAGGTCTTTCGATAGTTATAATCTGTTCCTTGAAAGGAGAGAGTCAACTCCCCTCTTTTCAGAGAGGAGGAGCGGATATCTCCCGCTCGAATAACCCCTTGCCCTTTTTGAAATCGTCCTAACCTCTTCTTACTATCCAAAAGGTTAAACCAGTTCTCAACAAAGAGCGGATCCATCTCCGAAGGAGATCGTCTCTTAACTCTATCCAAAGTCCGTTCAAAATAAAAATCTACAAAACTCACTAGACAACCTTAATCAACTCTCTTAGATCCTCTGCCTCTCGTAATTTATTTAGAATCTTCAACTCTATTTGTCGGATCCTCTCCTTGGAAAGATTAAGCATAACACTCAATTCGACCAAAGAACGTTTGTCGCTACCTCTTAACTCAAGGCGGCTATGAGCGATAATCTGCTCTCTCTCTGACATACGAGAGAGAACCTTATCGATCTCGTTGTAAATCTCACACCCTTCCAGATCTTTTTCTGGGGTTGGGTCGTGCGAACGAGAGAGGGTATCCTTCAACGTCGTTGTCGTCTTCTGATTTGGAAAAATTTCATCGAGAGAGGTTGTTACACTATCAACCTTAATCAATCGGTCAATCTCCGCCTCACTCATCTCTAACTCCTGCGAAGCTCTCTTTTTTCCCTTAACAGGATCATCTTCGTAGAGACTCATTGTTTTACGGATTTTCTTAATCTGATTTAACCGATTCACAGGAATACGAATCGCACTCGATTTCTCTTGGATCGCCTGTTGGATAAACTGCTTCACCCACCAGCCTGCGTAGGAGATAAAGCTACACCCTCTCTCTGTATCAAACTTATCAAAGGCTCGTAACAGACCGAGATTCCCTTCATTGATCAAGTCTTCTAGCTCGATTCCGTAGCCCTGATTTTCCAAGGCCGTCTTAACAACGAAGCGAAGATGATTTACGACAACTCGATTTCTGGCAGCGAGATCTCCCGACTGGCCTTTCTTGATGAGTTCCATCTCTCGCTCTTTTGATAAAAACTCATACGTTCCCATTTCAGAAAGATAGTGTTTAAGGAGTTGATAATCGCCTCGCTTCATACGAACAATTCTCTTGTTTTCCATATCTATACCTCGATTGTCTTACCATTGCCGATACCGTTTTCGATATCATCGCCAATAGTCTCTTACAGGACGATTTATATTATAGATCAAGAAAATGAAACCACTCTATCAAAAAGATGACGGTTTTGACATAATCCCTTCTTTTATCAAAATCCACCCCTTTTTCTCTCTGAATAAGGGAGTTTTCTTCAAAAAAAACGGACAGTCCGCACATCGAAAAAGTGACAAAATATTTAAAATACCCTCCAAATCATATTATTATCATATTACTGTCGTACCACTATCGTACTTCTCTCTCTCTTTCTACAGAGAGTACTCTACCGTATATGTAGTAAAAAAGAGA
The DNA here is from genome assembly GCA_964488175.1 of uncultured Spirochaetales bacterium. Lineage (GTDB taxonomy): Bacteria > Spirochaetota > Spirochaetia > SP-2023 > CAYRNA01 > CAZATZ01. The sequence goes on along the minus strand of CAZATZ010000206.1, from coordinate 1,547 downwards.
GATGGTTTTCATTTAAATGAGGAAAATATTTCAGAAGCAATTTTTTTTAAAGTAAACTTAAAGTTTCTAATGAATTCCTTGAATCCTTAAAGAAATTCACTAAAATCACTCTACATCGACTATTTTCCTTTTGAGATACCCTTTGTACGGTAGACTCATCTCACTCTTACCTAAAAGTCCTAAGGAGGTTCTTTTTATGTATCGAAAATTTATCGTTTTATCTCTCATCTTCTCCGTGATGGCTACCTCTCTTTTCTCCCAAGAAAAAAAAGAAGTAGCTGTCCTTTATCCCTCTTTTGGTCGTGTCGTCCCCTTCTTGGGCAGCGCTCTTAAAAAGAAGAATAAGGATAAAGAGTCTCCTTACACCTATAAAATGGAGGGGAAAAAAGACTTGGAAAAAACGATGAAGAAATTTGACTTTCTTCTCTTGCTCATGACAAAAGATAAGCCAAATCAAGAGTACATCGATTTTGCAAAGAATAACCCAGACACCTCCCTTCTTTTCTGGATTACGCCCAAAAATAGTCAGGGTTCTAATTCGATTGAAGGAGTTGACGGATTAACATCTGCCTCAAAAAAATCGATCGTGATGCCTTTTGTTCTGGGAGACTCGATAGAGAAAGCGATTCAAGCACGTCTAAAATAGGAGTGCGAGTAATAAGAGGGCAAGTAGCAAAAGTGAATAACGCCTTAATCTCTTAATACATCGTATTTACTTCCTCTTTTTTTGGGTAAAAGAGTGTTCTTTTACCCAAGAAAATCTAAGAGGCACCCTAAAAAACCCTTTTTCATTTCTAATTTGATCTTTTCTTTCAATCCAGCGTCACTGAAATCGACTTTTTAGAGGGTAGCCTAAGGAGTCTTTTGTATGTACCGAATATCCCCAAAATTTATCTTACTTCTTCTCTTTTCGGTGATGGCTACCTCTCTTTTTTCACAAGAGAGAAGAGACGTAGCGGTTCTTTACCCCGTTTTTAGTCCCGCTATTCCCCATTTAGGAAAGGCTCTTGCGGAGAAAAACTCGGATGCAGACTCCCCTTTTTCCTATGAGATGATTGGAAATGATCTTTTAGATACTCCGATGGAGTCGTACGACTTTCTTCTCTTGGTTATGACTCAAGAAGAGCCCTACAAACCGTATCTCGAATTTGCCAAGCAGAACCCAAACACCTCCCTTCTGTTGTGGATCAAGCCCACTAGTAATCAAGGGACTAACTCTATCGACGGAGTCGATGGGCTGACATCGGCATCAAAAAGATCGAAGGCGGAACCCTTTATCAAAGGCAAATCTCTAGAGAAGGCGATTGCCATGCGTCTGGCGAGAAAAGAGTGATTTCTTAGAGCTGTCCTTCAGAGAATTCTTCGAAAAAACTTTCGTACGAAACTATTTTAACGCCCCATTGACGACCCTTTTCAAGCTTGCTAGAAGATCCATTAGGGGAGTCGCAGAGGAGTATCTCCGTCTCCTTCGTTAAAGAGCTTTGAACAACGTACCCTAGCGATTCAAGACGGAGAGTAATCTCTTTTCTCGAAAGACTTTTTCCTTG
>CAZATZ010000205.1:0-3636 GCA_964488175.1 uncultured Spirochaetales bacterium | reverse complement strand
AATTACTTCTTTTGTTCATAAGAGAACTCCTTATCCCTTGGAAGAGAGTCTGTGACACTCCGTCTCAAATTTCTCTTCATTTTGACGAATCTTGATCTATCAACCATTTTTCTTTTTAATCTAAAAATATTTCTCTATTTTTTGAACTCTATTTTTCCTATCAGAGGTTCCCTACCGATAAAAAATATCTCTAAAATATTTTGTATACTCTGTAAAGTCACTCACAATATCTTCCAATTCTTCTTGATTTATCTCTTTTTTTCTCTCTATCAGTTCGGCTGTTTTTTCTTGTGTTAGTTTTTCAATCATCGCTCGCATCATCGAGAGCGTTTTGTCGATATCGAGTCCCTCTTTAAAGAGAGTTCTATCGATATTCGCAAACGTCTGAGCCATGAAGCTCTTTATGTTCTCGAAGCTAATCATCGATTCGGTCGTTAAGATCTTCTCTTCGAGCATTTTTTGAAAAAACGCAAGAAAGGAGGGATACTGCAATACTATCTCGATCTCATGATTCGCCATTAAATTTAGTCGCACGATGGCGTCGGGTTCAGCGAGTACTTCACGAATACTCTCTTCTGTCCAGATGGCGTCGAGGAGGTGAGTACAGAGAGCGAGAGCGAGACCCTTTTTACTCCCAAAGTAGTGGAAGAGAAGACCCTTGGAAATTTGCGCCTTTTCAACGATTTTATTGGTTGAGGCGACTCGATATCCCTTAGAAAACTCTTCAATCGCAGCTTGGAAAATTCGATTGCGTTTCTCCTCGTCGAGTTGATAAAATTTCTCTAGATTTTGCATCGACGAAGAGACCTCTCTTAAAATAAAATCAGAAACAGATTGTCGTTGACCGATGTGGTCATTGACTTATCTGGTCAATAATCTCTATTTTGGAATATTAAGTCAATATAAAATATATTTTTATCTCAAAAAAAGTACTCTCGACTCGAACCAAGGGAGATCACGATGAGGGATCACGATGAGGGATCACGATGAGAGATCAAGAGGGGGGATCGAGGGTTCATTCGCTCTTTTTAGAGGTACCCTTTAGAAGAAAATGAGACTCTTTTTCTTGAAGACTCATTCTATTTTTTAGACTATCTCCTCGGAAAAGGGATAAAATTAAATTCTTACCTTTTAAAAAAAGACTTAATATATAATATAGGATACTGTACGGGAGAGAAAATCTCTCTTTTTTCTCCCGTATCGACATCTATTCTCTCTTTTAAAAAAAGAGAGTCTCTCTTCTCCGCTGGGATCCACCGATGAATCTTTAAAGATGGTGTCGGAATTATCAGAAGAGAGAGCGAAAAAAGGGTTTTTTTAGAGGTGCCCCAAAGGGATATCGTTCTGCGAGGAGTGTGTATGAAGACGATTCTTGTTGTATTTTTTCTGTTGCTAGGTTCTCTCTCTCTCTGGGGGCAGATAACACTCTATGAAGGGGCGAAAGAGCGCGGAGAACAGGTTATCGGAGCGGGTTTTTTCGGGGGAATAAATCAGGTCGACAAAAACTTTTTTGGTAAGGGTACCTCTATCGGAAACTCCAACTTGGTACCGATCGTCGGTTTGTCGTTTGAATACTGGGGGAGAACCCCTGAGGCGGGACGTTACGACAACGTGCGGCTACTGGCGTGGCTTAGCCCCTCGCTTGCCAATCCAGATAAGGCGGGAGCCTACACCTCCGACTTCGGGGGGAATGTGAGTTATCGCTCGTTGTGGCGCGTCCGTGATGATGCGGCGATGCTCGTTTTAACGGGTTGGCATTTTGGTGTTCTCTATGAACGCAATAAAATCCGCGTAGCGGGAAGTAAGACGACTCTCGACGCTACTGGAAGTAGCAACAATTACGCACCAGATGCGAATTATAACCTCTCGAACGTCGAACTGGGATTTAGTTCGGAGTTTCAGTGGAAAATTAGCGACTTTCACCGCTTCTATTTAGGGCTTGAGATTCCCCTCTTTTTTCAACTCTTTTCCGCCCAAACCTCTCCCGCTACCGAGGCGGGGAAAGCGAGTGCTGTTGCTGGTCAGTGGGATTTTGGGGTCTTGGTACCTACCCAAGTTACCGCCGAGCTTGGTCTAATGTGGGGAAGTATTCGTGAGTCAGAGGAGCGATTTTACACGATTTATAACCGCTTTTACTATCGATTCTCAACGGTGAATAATGTTGGTTCTATTCAAGCTCTTAGCAAACAGAGTAGCAATATTGTCTTCTTTTCTCACTCGATAGGGTTCTCCTTTTTTGTTGATTAAAAGAGAGGTTTCTCGATTTTGTTCACCACCTTCTTGAGATTTTTTTGAGGTATCCTGATAGAAACACTCTAACCGTGGGTTCGCGAGAGTATAAAGGTTTGGAATAAAGATTTGAAAAATAGATATCACATTCGATTGGCAGAGAGGGTATTTTGCTCTCTTTTTTCTCTTTTCTCTCTCTCTCTTGTTCTCTCTCTGACTCCGCCTCTCTCCGCACAAGATCTCACCAATTTTGAACAGGAAATTTTGATTCAACAGGGGATCGCCGCCTTTGAAGTCAGAGCGTTTCCCGAAGCTCTCGAGATTTTTTCGAGGATACAGGAGGAGGCACAGGATATAAACCCAAAAGTCGAGTATTGGTTGGGTCGTATCTTTGAGGTTGAGGGAGAGTTTCCTTTAGCGAGTGAAAAGTACGAACGGGCCTTGAACGGAACCCGAGTCTGGAACCAACGTGATCTAGAAATTGAGATACTCTACCACCGAGCAAATTTTTACTACGTTCGGGGGGAGTACGACAAATTTCTTCAAGACGTAGAGAGTGTCATCGCCTTAGAGGAGCCTCCGACAGACAATACGATGAGTCTGGAAAGAATCCTTTTGAGCAATTTATCGGAGAGAGGACTCTTTGCCACCCTCTACCTAATGCAAAAAAAGCTAACGTTTAGCATAAAAGCGTACAGCGAATTGGCGAACTATTACCTACAGCAACTCTCCCTCTTTGAGCGTCAAGAGGAGTTAACCGATGAAGAGAAAAGGTTGAGCGAAGAGTATCGTCTTAGTGCGTTGAGAAACGCCTCCCTCGCCGTTGTCGGAGAGCTGAGTGATCTAACTGAAATTATTAGAAAGAAGGAGATCGATTTTTTTCTTCCAGGAGATCGAGAGGAGTTGTGGGGAATTGATCCCGAATTTGTCCTCAATCAAGTTTTAACACGGGGGGATGAGTTGGGAATTCTCCTTCCTATCAAGCGAGATCTAACCCAGCTTGAGAGTCCTGTCACGTACGAGCAAATTTTAGAGGCACTGGCGATGATCAATCGAGAAGATCCCAGTTTTGATATAACCAATCTCGACTATCTTTTTTCGTATATTTACCGAGATCCTATCTTGATCGAGTATATCGATAATGAAGAGATTATGAAGGGACTCTATGAATTGGCGGAGAGTTTTTTCTACAGTCAAAATCCTCAGAGAGCCCAAGAGATTTGGGGTCTCGTCGTGAGGCTTGATCGAAAGCGTATTTGGGCTAAACGGTCGAGGCGAAAATTAGAAGAGATTTAAACGTACCCAAGAGTTTGATAGCGTAGTTACAAGAATCCGAGTGAGGATCTAGCGAGAACCTAGTGAGGGTTCTCTTTTAGACGACTCGTGCTTCGACTCGTGTATACGTCT
>CAZATZ010000204.1:0-3648 GCA_964488175.1 uncultured Spirochaetales bacterium | reverse complement strand
TGAGGAGATCTTTCTTTTTCTTCGCCTTAGAGACGTCGTCCTCAGCGAATTTAATCCCTTGTTTATCCCCTATTCGCTTAGCGTTAGAAAGAGCCGTGTTTGCCCTCTCTAACTCTCGCCTCGCCTCGTGGTCTCGTGCTTGAAAACGATCAACAATAGGTTTAAACGCACTGGCAAGTCTGGGATTTTCACTCTTTTGATTCTGCTTCTTCTGGGAGATCTCCACACATATCTCGGATAACTTCTCTACCTCATCGTCCCCATAAAGTCCCATCTCCTCCAAATCATTCATGGTTCGAGAGAGAGCCTTGGGGTCGGTGATATCCCCTAACTGTGCCGTTTGGAAGTAGACCTTAAATTCATTCAGAACATCTTGGGGGTCGTTCACAAAGTCGACGATAAAGGTCTTCTTGTTTTTGTATGTGCGGTTCAAGCGTGAGAGAGTCTGAACACACTCGACACCTTGGAGTTTTTTATCGACATACATCGCCACCAATTTAGGTTGGTCAAACCCCGTCTGAAACTTATCGGCGACGATCATCACTTGATAATCGTTGGTGTCAAAAGCATCTGGAATATCTCGCCCGCGAAGATCGGGGTTCATATTTTTTTCGGTGAACTTTTTACCTAGGACTTCGGGATCTTTCACCTCCTCTGAAAAAGCGACGATCGCTTGAATTTTCTGGTAGCCTTGCTCGTCTACATATTTGTCAAAGGCTCTTTTGTAACGCACCGCCTCTAAGCGACTCCCCGTTACGATCATCGCTTTCGCTTCACCAGCGAGAAGAGACTTAACCTCCTTGTTAAAGTGTTCGACAACGATTTTAACCCTTTGGGCGATAGTCTCATAATCTTCTTTGACCCATTTTTTGATCTTTGAAGTGGCTTTTCTGCTATCAATTTCACTAGTGTCATCGGGGTTCTTGTTCGCTAGTTTGTACGCAATCTTGTAGCTCGTATAACTTCTGAGGACGTCGAGAATAAAGCCCTCTTCAATCGCCTGTCGCATCGAGTAGACGTGAAAGGGTTGTGGCGTATTCCCCTTACCCGCCGCTCGGCTCAGATCGGGTCTACGACCAAATAGCTGCATCGTCTTGTTTTTGGGAGTCGCGGTAAAGGCGAAGTAGCTCATATCATTTGAGCCTTTGCGAACCTCGAGAGAGAGACGGAGTATCTCTTCGCTATCCAACTCTCTCTCCTCATCAAAATCGTTCTCATCGTTTAGCTTTTTTGCCATCAGTACTTCGCGCAATTTTCGTGCGTTGATACCCGTTTGACTCGAGTGTGCCTCATCGGCGATAACCGCAAAACTCCGACCAATGAGGGTGGAATCTTCGCCTAAGGCTTTTAATACGTAAGGAAAGGTCTGTATTGTCACGATGATAATCGCCGTTTTCTTTTTTAGCTCATCTGCTACCACTCCCGATTTTGACTTACCTTTCGCCGTTTCGTGGTTCACTCTCGCAATGGCTCCCGTGTTATGATCAAACTGAGAGATCGTCTCTTGTAACTGATCATCTAGCACCGTTCTATCGGTGATGACGATCACCGAGTCAAAGACCTTGTCTCCCCTCTTTCTCTTTCGTTCGGGGTGATCTATCTCGTAGTGCTTTGAGGAGAGTTGGTGCGCGAGCCACGCAATCGAGTTTGACTTCCCCGATCCAGCGCTGTGTTGAATGAGGTATTTTTCCCCCGTCCCCTCGACATCCACCGCCTTCAGGAGTTTGGAGACGACAGACCACTGGTGATACCGTGGGAAGATGAGACTCTCTCTTTTTTTGCCTGAGCGGCCTTTTTGCTTCTCTTTCTTGACTTCAAGGTGTATGTAACGTTGCAAGATGAGCAGTAAATTATCTCTGTCAAAAATCTCATTCCAGAGGTAAGAGGTGGGCAGGTTATGATCTTCGCAAGCGTCATTTCCCTCGCCTCCCTCGCTCGTACCCCTGTTGAAGGGGAGGAAGATGGTCTCTCTCCCAGCGAGCTTGGTTGTCATAGAGACGGTGTACTGACTGACGGCAAAGTGAACCAGCGCCCCCCTCTTAAAGGTGAGAAGTGGCTCTTCCTTTTTTGTCGCTGGATCTTTGGGTTGCCTATCATCTTTATATTGAGTGATGGCATTTTTTGCCGACTGCTTAAATTCGGATTTTAGCTCGCTGGTCACCACGGGGATACCGTTGACAAAGAGGGCGAGATCTAGCCTTCCGCTACGATTGTCTTTGTTGTCTGCGTGGGGTGAGTAAACCAGCTCAGGCACAACTCGCAAGATGTTCTTGTTATAGTTTTTATTCGCCTTTTCGTTGTTGACCTGATCATTTTTAAAGAGACAGAAATGAAACTTTATCCCCCTCTCTTTTACCTCATTGCGGAGTACCCAGAGCGTCCCTTTACTCTTTAAATTTCGCTCTAATAATTTGAGCAACGCTTGATCCGCACCTCCATCCGCATCATCATAATTTTTAGCGAATTTTTCCCATTGCTCGGGCTGTGAATTTTTGATAAACGCAACGACATCTTCTGGGTACAGTGCCATCTCTCGGTTGTAGTGCTTAGACTCACCCGACTCCCAGCCGTGCGAGACCATCTCTTCTACGACCTCGGCTTGAAATGGTTTTTCCCCTTTTTCATCTTCCATCATGATACCAACCTTTATTTTCTTTTTTTGCGTCTAAGCGTTGCGGGTGCATAACTTCACGAATAGAGCGGTCGTCGGCGTTAATTTTATTTTCTGTAGAACTCATATCGATTCCTTTAAAGAGCTTGCGACGTGATCAATTTCAGGAAAGAGGGTGGGTTTAGAGATACCAACTCTCTCTAGCTCCTTGATAACTTTTGGTTTTTTTGAAGATGGAATAGTAATTTCATTGATGGATTTTGGATAATAATTCTCTTCGATTTCTGAAATGGTGTTAAGACGGGAGATAAAATCTGGCAAGTTTTCAATTGATACAGCCATTATTTCGCCTCCCAGTCACGTACGTCAATTTTCCCCGTTACGGCGGAGGAGATGAGGGCGGTTTTTCGTTCTTTGAGCAGAGCGATGGCTTTTTCGGTTTTGGATACAAGAGTGTCAATTTTGGCGGTTTCGTGATCGAGATAGTCGGCGATTTTCTGTTGTTCTTTGAGCGGTGGGAGCCATACATTTGTATTTTTTAGAATGGCTTGAGTGATGCTGAAAACTTTAACACCTTTTACACTCTTTCTAATTTGCATTCTATATGTGGGTGAGTCAAAGAGATAAGCGATAAAACGAGAATGATTATCACCAAAAGGACGAACAATAATAGTGTGATACCCTGCGAATACCATTTCACTACTGATTAATTGTGTAAAGTTTCCTGACCCCTCAATATCTTCGGAGGTATCGGCAAAAACAAAATCGCCTTTTGATAGCAAAGAATTGCTCGAAGAAATCAAATAACTTTTATCAACACATTTTAATTTATGTTTTTTGGGATCTATCTCGAAACCAAATTTAGAATGAATTTCTCCGTAACTGACACAAGGTATGCCATCATCTTTAAGATTTTCTCTAGTAATTCCTAAGCCTCTTCCAAGCGAAGAAATAAATCGTAATTTTTTAACCGTCCAATGGGCAGGAATTTCCCCCAGCCACTCTACGCCCGAATCTTTCATGGGAGCGTCTGGATT
>CAZATZ010000203.1:0-3649 GCA_964488175.1 uncultured Spirochaetales bacterium | reverse complement strand
AACTCGATGATTCCCGTCTCGAAATAGAAACGGAGTACTGAGGGAGGTAGAACAAGATTTCGCATTGGGTTATTATGGGAGGGCGTCTCTAAACGATTTCCTTATCGGACAGATTTGTTCCCAAAGGTTCGTGTGAGCAGATGTTTCTGTGCGGAGATTTTTTCGAGTCTTAAATTGATAGACTGACCAAGATTGCTAGACCAAATTACTAGACCAAAAAGCTAGACTAAATGCACAGATTAAATGCCTAGCAAAAACCGACAGACAAAACAGAGGTACCCATCATATAGGAGGAGGAAGAGAATGAAAGAGTGGCAAAGATTGAAAGAGTTGGAGCGAGAGATTCTTCTTCTAGAGCAGACATCGGCTCTGGTAGAGTGGGATATGGAGACCAAACTCCCCCCCGATGGTCACGCGTGGCGATCCGAGCAGATAGCTCTCCTCTCGCAGTACAAACACCGTTTGCAGACAACGAGCGAGTGGAAATCTCTTCTAACTCAGTTGCAAGAGAAGGAGGGTCTCTCCCCTCTTCAAAAACGCTCCCTCTTTCTCGCCGAAGATCGGTACAAGAAATCTATCGCCCTTCCCGAGGAACACGTCCATAAAAAGAGCCTCTTAACCGCAAAAGCTCACTCGGTCTGGGCCGATGCGAGAAAGAGAGATGATTTCTCACTCTTTGAACCAATGTTAACTGAGATCGTCGAATTGGTACGCAAGGAGAGCGATTATCTCGGCTACGAAGAGAATCCTTACGACGCACTACTCGACCTCTACGAACCGAAAATGACCGTTTCACAACTGGATCCCCTCTTCGAAAACGTGGGGAAGAGACAGAGTTCTCTCCTTCAACAGATACAAGAGAGTGAGGTCTTTCGTCAACAGGAAGAGTGGCCCAGCGCTGAGTATCCCTTTGAGAAACAGAGAGAGTTGGGCGGACTGCTCCAAGAGTGGTTGGGGTATAAACAATCGTCGGGGCGACTCGATACTACCGAACACCCGTTTTGCACCACGCTTGGACTCAATGATGTTCGCATTACGACGAAGTACCACAGTGACTCTTGTGAGAGTAGCCTCTACTCAGTCTTGCACGAAGTCGGACACGCTCTCTACGAGCAGAACATTCTACCAGAGTACGAAGGCTCTTTTTTAGCGGAGGGGGTCTCACTGGGAATCCATGAGTCGCAATCTCGTTTTTGGGAGAATATGGTCGGACGATCGAAGGGGTTTGTCAGACGACTCTATCCGGAATTAAAGCGTCTCTTCCCAGAACCGATGAAGGGGATGAAGGAGGAGACTCTCCACCGTCTCGTCAACCGAGTTCAACCCTCTCTGATCCGAATTGAGGCGGATGAGGTCTCCTACAACCTGCATATTATTCTAAGATATCAAATTGAAAAGGGTTTAATCAATCAAGAGTTTCAGGTAGAGGATATCCCCTCTCTTTGGGCAGAACTGAGTCGGAAACTTCTAGGAATTGAACCCCAAAAGGCGAGCCAAGGTGCGTTGCAAGATGTCCACTGGTCTTTTGGTGGGTTTGGCTACTTTCCAACCTACGCCCTCGGAAATCTCTACAGTGCCCAATTTCAAAAGACGATGGAAAAAGAGATACACTTGACCGAGGTCATCGAGAGCGGGGATTTCTCAACCCCCAGAGAGTGGTTGACGAAAAATATCTACCAACACGGCTCTCTCTACTCCCCCTCAGACCTCTGCGAACGGGTAACGGGGGAGACGCTCAATGCGGAGTATTACGGTGACTATCTGGAGAAAAAATTTAAGGGACTTTACGGACTCTCTCTGTAAAAACAAGACGGTAAAGAGTTCTAGAAGAGACAAAAGAAGAGAGTGCTACCATGAAAAAAAGTGAGTTGGTTTGTTTAGAAAATGATTTTTTGAGTCTTCTCGTAAATCCTCTGGGGGCGGAACTCTGTAGCCTCCAACACAAGACGGAGAAGAGAGAGTACTTATGGCACGCGGATAACCACTACTGGGGGAAACACTCGCCCATCTTATTCCCGATTGTCGGCTCCCTCAAGGGGGGAAAGTATCACTACAAAGGAGAAGATTACCACCTCAACCGCCACGGATTTGCGCGAGAACGAACGTTTCAAATTCACGAACAGGGTTCGAATTTTGTCCGTTTTCGTCTGGAATCTGACGAGACAACAGAGACGTGTTACCCCTTTCATTTTCAATTAATTCTCAGCTATGAGCTAGAAGAGAATCGCTTGCGAGTGGGGTATCAGGTCACGAACACGGAGACGAGCGGTTCACAGGAACTTCTCTTCTCGATAGGCGGACACCCCGCCTTTAACTGCCCCCTCGATCCTCAGTTGAAGTTTGAAGACTACTACCTCGAATTTAACGAGGAAGAGGAGTGGTCGAGTCTACAACTAAATGAAGAGGGTCTCTTTCTCCCCGATACGTACAAAAAGGTTCAGAACAAGTCGAACCGGTTGAACTTGAACTACTCTCTCTTTGATGGGGATGCCCTCGTCTTTGATCGGTTGAAATCAAACGTTCTGACGCTAAAGAGTGACAAATCGCCTCCGAGTCTCCGCTTTGATTTTACGAACTTTCCCTACATGGCGTTATGGACGCCCCCCCAAAAAGAGGCTCCTTTTCTCTGCTTAGAACCTTGGTTCGGTCACGCCGACTATAGCGATACGGACGGGGATTTTTGCCGTAAAAAAGGGGTCATTTCTCTGAGTAGCGAAGAGGTATGGGCAGCTCAGTATACCGTCTCTCTTTTGTGATATTGAGGGGAGGTAGCTAACGCAGTTTTACTCTTGGAGCTTATCCTGAAATCGAAACCCCTGAGACTCTAGATGCTCAGCCACCGTGGGGAAGTAGATTCTGCTATAATAAAAGGCCATCTCGTCCTTGTAAGAGGTCTTGAAGTCCATGTTGTTCTTTTTGCGGTAATCCTTGAGACTCTCTTGGTACTCATCGACTCCCTTTTCTAGCGTCTTAATGTCATATTCATCTTTCATCGCAAAGGCGTTGAAGGGCATACGAGGCTTGAGAGGAATTTGGAGAGCCTCTTTTGAAGGGATACCCAGAGTGGTTCCGACGAGGGGAAATGTTTTTTTCGGGAGCTTAAAGAGATCGATAAAAAATTTGGGATCCCTTCGCACGGCTCCTATCGAGGTTGTCCCGTAACCCAGAGCGTGGGCAGCGGTTTGAAAACTACTGAGAGCGATACCGGCGTCAACGGCTCCTACCAAGATACCCTCTGCGCTCTGCTCGATCACGTGCTCTTGTTGGACGGAACGGGTGGCGTAATCGGTTTGATAAAAATCTACAACAAAGAGGACAAAGACGTCGGCGGTGGCGATGTGCGGCTGGTCGGTTAGCTTGGAGATATCGCTAAGGATCTTTTTATCTCGTGTGTAGATGAGACTGAGTTGCTGACCGTTGACGGAGGTCGACGATCGACTGGTCGCTTCTAGCATTCTTTGAAGATCCTCTTCCTTAACTTCTTCGCCTGTGAATTCACGAATGGATCTTCGTTCATTTAAAATCTTTAGGTTTGATTCTGACATCGAAATGTCTCCTTTGTTTGTATGTCTAGGAAGTAGAAACGGAGTGGGAAAAACCCTTTTTCAGTTCTAACTCGATCTTTTCTGAAACCGACTTTTTAGAGGTA
>CAZATZ010000202.1:0-3670 GCA_964488175.1 uncultured Spirochaetales bacterium | reverse complement strand
CGAAAAACGTTTACTCGAAGACCGCTTGTTCAGAGAGGGGATTTCCGTTGAGAAATTCTTTGGCGGAAACAGCTCTCTTTCCCGCTATCTGCAACTCTTGAATCTGCAGTCCACCCCTACCCGTTGCGACAACGATTCCCTCTCGGTCTGCTCGGAGAACTTTTCCAGGCACATTATTTGGTGCGCACAAATCACCATCTGAGAGGAGGGGATCACTGCTAGGGAGAGGGAGAACTCTGAGGAGTTTAATCGATTTCTTTCCCAGCTTTGTTTGAAGTCCTGGCCAAGGGGTGTACGCTTGGTATTTGTGAAATATCTCTTCGGCGGACTCCTCCCAATTGATAATCCCCTGACTCTTTTTGACGAGACGGCAGAAGGTCGCTCTCTCGTGATCCTGTTCTTGGGGTTCTAGTGAATCGAAGTTGTCCAAAACCGAGTTTAACATCTCGGAACCTCTCAGAGCAGCCCGCACGGTGAGGGATTCTATCGTGTCCGCCCTCTCAATAGACAAAATCTCCTGTTTTAAAATCGGACCACTATCCATTTTTAACGCCATCTTCTGAACCGTGATTCCCGTCTCATTCAATCCGTCGAGCAACGCTTGCACAAGGGGGGAGGCTCCTCGGTACTGGGGGAGTTTTGAGGGGTGCAAGTTGATAGCCCCTCGAGGGAAGAGATCTAAGAATGACTGGGGAAGAATCACCCCGTAGGCGACGACAACGAGGAGATCGCCTCCGACTCTCTCTATCTCCGCGTGACACTCTTGATCGAGGGCGGTGGGTTGAAACGTGGAGAGTCCCAGTTCGTCAGCGAGGAGTTTGACCTCGGGTTCAACGATTTTTTCTCGTGAGCGACCAGACCGACGAGCAGGAGCGGTGAGAACTCCGACGATCTCGTGGTTGGAATTGGATGCGATCGCTCTTAGTGATTGAGCCGCAATTTCGGGAGTACCAGCAAAGAGAATTTTCATATTTCTCCCTTAATTTTAAACTGTTTTAAGATACGTTGTCTCTTGAATTTGGAGATGTGATCGAGGAAGAGCTTTCCGTTTAAGTGATCGATCTCGTGTTGAATACAGACCCCTAAAATATTACTCGCCTCCATCGTAAAGACCTTGCCCTTCGCATTAATCGCTTGAACTTCGACGAGAGAGGGACGAACGACGTCAGCGCGTTTTTGTGGAATACTAAGACACCCCTCTTCGTAAGAAGAGACCTCCAGAGAGGTCGCTAATATCTGCGGATTGATAAACGTAAGGGGGGTTTTTCCATCGATATTCGTAATGAAGAATCGCAGAGGAAGACCGACTTGATTGGCGGCTAATCCGATCCCGTTGGCTTCCGCCATCACTTCGTGCATTTGGGCGATGGTTTCCGCCAGAGTTTCGTCGATATCTTCAACCTTTTGGCAAGTTGAGCGCAAAACAGCAAGCTCTTTCTCTTGATCAATTCGGTAGACGTGCATTTTCTTTAACCTCTTAATTCTACGCTTTTAGCCTGTCTCTTCCGTACTTTGAGTACGCACACTCTCTAAAAAGGTCTCTTTATCAATCACGTTATTAATATAGAGCCGGAGAGATTCGTTCTGCTCTTCACTAAAAGATCTCTGTTCAGGAAACTCGACACTATTTGAGAAGAGAGAACGATTTTCCCCTGAAACATTGGTGAACTCTCTAGGAAAAATCCCCTCTTGTTCCGGAAAGTTCTGCTGGATAAGGGGACTCAGTAGAAATCGCATAAGGAGAGTCGAGGTACGGGTCTGCGGTGAATCCTCTTCACCCTTAAAGAAGAGGAGGACTCTATTTTTTCGAAGAGGACTCATCTCACGGTCTCCCACTCCGTCGTCGTCGGTGTCTAAAAGGGGGAGAGAACGAGGAGAGAAGGAACCCGACGGCGTGAGTCGATTAATCAGAAAGAGATCAATCGTATCGTAAAAAACGGTATCGAGATTGTAAAATACCAGATCATTCAGAGGATCTGTGCGATAGTACTGGGAGAAAAAAGAGCTTGCAACTCCTAATTGAACTAGTCCAAAATCTTGTTCGGGACTCTCCGCCCACCCCTTCAACGCCAGATTCTCTCCCGCCAGCGAGAAGAGCGTCTCAAAAGAGAGAAGATTCCAAATCGCTGAACCATTAGAGTAGGTGGTCAACCAATCTTTCCAAAGAAGATTCTCCTTAGAAGAGAGCTTTCGGGAGAGAAGGGTGACGTAACTGTGCGACCAAAAACTCTCTTGAAAAGAAGAACCCTCTAAAAGGGGAGATATCTCAGAAAACTCTCGTTCCCCCATCTCCGCAAGATGGGCAGAGATAAACTTCGCCTTGGATTCCTCATCACTCCCTCTCTGATTCAAATCGTCGAGAGAAATCCATTCGATTTGCATCCCCTGCAACCGAGCGAAGAGTTCGACCCCGTAGATAAAATAGGGGATCTCTTTGGTATAAATAATTCGTAGAGGGGTATTGGTTCCGCCAAAGACGGAGCCAAACTCGATCCGCTCTAGCGGTTCGCTGAGATTTCCCTCAGTGTCTCGTAGCCGAACACCGTCATTTCTGACGAGAAGGTAACTCTTAAGAGCCTTCTCAACACTGAGAGTGAGGCGGGATTTTCCTTCGGTAAAAAAAAGAATCTCGGAAGAGGTGATAGAGAGGGGTAAAATAAATGAGAGTTCTATTCCTCTCTCGGTTGATGTGTTACCGCCAGCTGAAGAGAGGGGGGAAAGTGGATACGAGAGGGTTTGAAGTTCGCTGAGGGTAAGGCGCGTAATCGGTTCGCCGTTGGAGAGAATCTCAACCCCAGAGAGAGTGCTTAACCAGTTGCTTGAAAAAAGTAAGATAAAAAAAGAGGGGAGAAAATATTTTTTAAGGGTACCCGAAAGAGAAAAGAGGGGAGGAAAAACCGTCATAGAGGGGAGCCTCTTTTGGAGTGAGCAAAAGGGAGAGAGTCTCCTTTTACCTAAAAGAGAGAGGAGAACAAAACCGCACCGGCAGAGAGCGAGAAGGGTGAGTTCTCGAAACGAAGACTCCCATTAAAAAGTACTACCAAACGCACAGTCCAAAGCGAAAGAAGGGATTTGAACCCTCGACATTCACCTTGGCAAGGTGACGCTCTACCCCTGAGCTACTTTCGCAAAATCCTCTCGCATTTTAGGCACAAATTCTATTTTTGTCAATTGGAGTCACAGAGAATATTCAGAGGAATAGAATCCTCTCTCAGAGCAAAAGTCGATCACGCCCACTCGTCGAGGAGATTTTAGCCGATAAATTCGAGAATGTACCCGAGAGTCTATCTGCGAGTCTATCATGATTTAACCGATGGAAAGGGACCAAATCAAATACCAAGCCAAATACACCAAGTCAAATACCAAATCAAATACCAAATCAAATTTTAGTGGGAAAATACCCATATTAAATGGTCTAACCTAGAAAAGTATTTAAAGATCTACTATATATAGAGAGATCCGCATAAGGAAAAAAAAGGGAGTTGTTTAATAGAAAAAAGGCCGTGTGAAGGAGTCGAAAAGAATAAATTATTTTTTTATTATTTCGAGAAAAAATTTCTTGCTTTTTTTTTATGAAATTATATAATCCTTGAAAAGTTCCAATTTATTAGAAAGAATCATCTGATTCGCAGTATTCCTTAAATATCCTTTTCTAGTTTAGGAATTTTTA
>CAZATZ010000201.1:0-3686 GCA_964488175.1 uncultured Spirochaetales bacterium | reverse complement strand
CGAGAGACGAGAGTTTGAGGGGGAGAATAATACGCGATTCGCCCTCTTTTTTTTCCAAAGGGATTGATTGAGAGAGAGGAATTACCTATCTTGGTAGAATTGTAGTGTCACTGCCTATAAAAATAATGCAAGTTGGCAAGCTCACTTCAACAACGTCCAAGCCATTCCCTAATCGTCTTTAACCCAAGACGCACCAAGCCCTTACCCTACCGAGAGTAGGTTGAGGGCTTTTTTTATGGGGTTCTTCTGACGCCTGTGTATCCGCAATCTTCCGTCACTCTTGTCCGCTCCTCTTGTTGCTCACTCTTGTTGATCACTCTTGAGAGACCCTTGAAACAAAAATTATCCTCAAAAAAGAGATCTCTTCTCTCTTTTTAAAAATGTTTTCTAAACATTTCTCAAAATTGGACGATCTCTTGATAAGGGTTCACGTATTTTTCCCACATCCTAAAATATTTTATGTTACCCGACAATATTACCTGAAACATTACCGGCAGGGTACCGACAGAGGTACCCCCTATAGAAGGAGTTTTCTGTGAAGACAACAAGAATCATGGAGAGTGTTTTAAGTCTTCTCTGCATCATCCTAGGAATTTTTTCTCTAGTGAGTATCAGTATCGCAGCCTCTGGAGTTCAAAGCGGTTTTAACCAGTGGGCAGTAGAGTTTTGGAAGGCGTACGGAGTCTTGGGATTCTACCTACCAGCCATCTTGATCTGCTTTAGCTTTTTAGCCGTAGCAAAAAAAGATCACACCGAGGTCATCTGGTACCTAGCCTCCTTCTCCGTTGTTGTCTTAACGCTACGAACCCTCGCCTTAATCTACAACAACTCACAGACAGACGGTATCTTGACCTCCTTTCTCACCACAAATTTTGGACGAACATGGAGCCTTCTCTTCCTTAGCCTTCTGACTATCTTTGAGATCTACCTCATCACTATCGTAGCCTCGATACTCTCTCGAAAAAAAAACCCCACACAGAGTGACGGAAACCTCGCAACCCCTCCCCTATCAGAGGAGAGGATTGACGAACCACCCTCTCGAAGCCCCCTTCAATTTGTCGACCTAGACTCTATCCCTCAAAAGAAATCCGCCTCCGAAAACTCAAGCAAATTGGACAACTTTCACTGGCTAGAGAATGAAGTACAACCCCTCACAAGAGAGAAAAAATCGATCGATGAAAAGGTTTTTAACGCAGGAAACCCACTCGGAGAGCTGACTCCCCCTCCCCAAGAGGTAAAACCTCCCCAACAAGTTCAACCAGAAGTTCAACCTCAACAAGTTACCCCACCCCAAGAGGTTCAACAAGAGGTTCAACCTCAACAAGTCACCCCTCCTCAAGAAGTTCAACCAGAGGTTCAAACTCAAGAGGTAAAAGAGACAGAAAAGAGCGCACCAGAGGTTCAAGCTCACTCCTACGACTGGATCGACTCCGAAGTACAACCCCTCACCCCCCAGCAAGAGAGCTTTCCTGAGAGTGTAAAAGAGACGGAAAATCCGTTAAAAACCCTCTCGTCTCTCTCGTCAGAAGAGGTAAGAGAGTACTCAACAGATCCAGCCAGCGAACCCGATTTTTTTGCCACATCACAAGATGATCCAGAGCAAGAAGAGGAAGAGTTTCAGGGTTTTTCCCAGATACCAGATACCCAGCTACCAGATGAAAAAGTCGAAGAGAGGGCTGATGAGAATGAGATCCAAGATCTAACGGGAAAATTCTCATCAAACCTTGAAGAGAGAGAGAGTTTCAACGAAAAAGAACTCTCCTTCGGCGATGGACGAGATATCCTCTCCACCGAGTTAGAGAGGGAGATGGAGGTAGAGAGTCGAATCGAGACCTTAAATAATATCTTAGACTCAACCCTTGACGTCGTGATAGAGGATCCAGAAGAGTACGAATTCTCAGAAGAGGAAAACTCGGTTCACAACGACCTACGCTCGTGGAATGAGTACTCGGTTCCGATGAACTTACTCATCGAACACCCCGACCCCGACCTCACAGCCGACGCAGAAGAGAGAATGAAGCTGGCAAAGATCCTCGAAGAGACCTTCGCCGAGTTCAAGATAAAAACGAAGGTGACGGGAGTCAAAAGAGGCCCCGTGATTACGATGCTCGAACTCCTCCCAGCCCCTGGCGTCAAACTCTCACGAATCACCAGTCTCGCCGATAATATCGCCCTCAGATTGGCGGCGAAGAGCGTTCGTATCGTCGCACCGATTCCGGGACGTCACGCCGTAGGAATCGAGGTTCCCAATAAGACGAGAGAGTTGGTCGGCTTCAAAAACCTCCTCTCACGTTACGACAAACAGAGAGACGACATCGATATCCCCTTCGCCCTAGGAACCGACATCAGCGGAGAGGCTCAAATCATCGATATCCGCAAAATGCCCCACCTTCTCATCGCAGGAGCGACAGGTGCTGGAAAATCGGTCTGCGTCAACTCGCTCATCTGCTCCATTCTCTACACCAAGACACCAGCGGATGTCCGACTTCTGATGGTCGATCCTAAGATCGTCGAGTTAAAACTCTACAACGATATCCCCCACCTCTTAACCCCCGTCATCACCGACCCCACCAAGGCGCTACAAGCCCTACGCTGGGCGGTCGGCGAGATGGAGAGACGCTACGCCCTCCTCGATGGATTAGCAGTCCGCGATGTCAGTAGTTACAACAGTAAACTCGTTCGAGAGAAGGTAAGCGGAGAGACCCTCCCCTTCATCGTCATCATTATCGATGAATTCGCCGATCTGATGGCGACCTCGGGCAAGGAACTAGAGGGTATCATCGCGCGTCTCGCCGCCATGTCACGAGCGGTTGGACTCCACCTCGTCTTGGCGACACAACGACCCTCGATCGATGTGATTACCGGTCTCATCAAAGCGAACTTCCCCTCTCGTATCGCCTTTAGCGTAGCGAGTCGAACCGATTCACGCATTATCTTAGACGAGTCTGGAGCTGAAAAACTTCTTGGACGGGGAGATATGCTCTTCTCTTCGGGGGGTTCTCCCTCCTCAACCCGACTGCAAGGCGCCTTCCTCTCAGAGGAGGAGGTCGAGCAGGTCGCTGGATACGTCAGAGGATTGGGTAAACCAAACTACATAGAGGATGAGATCTTCTACGAGGATGAGCAGGAAGATTTTAGCGATATCGCCAACGATCCCCTCCTCCAAGAGGCTCTCGAGGTCATCTCGACCGCTGGAAAAGCCTCCGCCTCCTTCTTACAGCGGAAGCTAAAAATCGGTTACAATCGAGCCGCCCGTATGATTGAAGGAATGGAGCAGATGGGCTACGTCGGAGCCGCCAACGGAAGTAAACCTAGAGAGATACTTCTCTAAAAATTCACTCCCCCTCTCTCTTCTTTTTTTGAAGAGGGGGTGGTAGGTCAAAAGAGAGGATTTCTCAAGACAATTGACAAAGGGAATAGAAATAATTTTTTTAATATAAAAAAACAATCCAAGTCTAGAAGAATCCTAGAAAAAAAAATATTATATCTCATGTTGTCTATTTCATTATCAAATGGTTTTAGATTTAGTACGGAATCTCTCTATTGAAAGTGTTTAAATATGCCATTACCCAAAAAATATGTATTCGCTCCTACCCCTCTCTCTATCGAGTACAGAAAGGGAAGATTTCATATTCCCCGTGATTGGGAGAACGCTTTTGAAGATTTAATCACTCGGTTTCCAGCTC
>CAZATZ010000200.1:0-3710 GCA_964488175.1 uncultured Spirochaetales bacterium | reverse complement strand
TTTTTGAATAAAATTCATTTTAAAAACCTCTCTCTCTCTCTTTTTCTCTCTCTCTCTCTTGGACTTCCGTCGCTTTTGGCAGAGGAGATTCCTAACGATCCGACTCTTCTCGTCAAAACACTGGAAAACGGATTGACCTACTACGTTAAGGAGAACCAAGAGCCTCCCGATCGAGTGAGTCTCCGATTGGTTGTGAAGAGTGGTTCTGTTCGTGAAGAGGACGATCAACGTGGCTTGGCGCACTTTATCGAACATATGGCCTTTAACGGAACCGAAAAATATCCAAAAAACGAATTAGTCCTCTACCTAGAATCTTTGGGCGTCGATTTTGGTGCTGACATTAACGCCTACACCTCTTTTGATGAGACGGTTTACCAACTAGAGGTGAAGAGTACGGATGCGGAGGAGCTAAACAGCGCCCTGAATATTTTACAGCAGTGGGCGTTTCATATCACCTTTGATCCCGAAGAGGTGGAGAAAGAGAGAGGCGTTATCTTAGGGGAGTGGAGATCGGGGCGTGGAGCCAATGCTCGTATGCTGGACAAGGGATTTCAAGATATCTTCTACGAATCAAAGTACGGAGAGCGGTTACCCATTGGAAAGTCGGAGATTATTACCTTAGCACCCGTAGAACGACTGGTTAGTTTCTATAAGAAGTGGTACAGACCCGATCTTATCTCGGTAATCGTCGTAGGGGATGTCGAGAAAGAAAAAATCGGTTCTGACATCGAAGAACTTTTCTCAGAGTATAAAAACCCAGTGGATGAGCAGGTGGTTGAAGATATCCCCATCCCTAACCATCAAGAGACGATCTACTCCCTGCAGAGTGATAAAGAGGCGAAGAGTACCTCTCTCTACCTCTTTAAAAAGGAGGAGAAGAGTCCTCTTTTAACGAAAGAGCAGTACCGAGATTATCTGATTCGTCTCTTGGCTCAAGAAATTATTAATACCCGAATCGATGCTACGATTGAAAATAAATCTCTTCCCCTTTTAGGAGCTGGGTGGTATAGTTCTACGTTTGGAGGGAAGGCTCGATTTGAGACGCTCTCCGCCTACAGTAAGAGGGGAGAGAGTATCACTGGATTCCAAGATCTTCTTGAAATTGTCGAGCAGGCGAGACGCTACGGTATCGATGAGAGTGAATTGATCAGGGAGAAAGACTCTCTTCTCTCGGACAAAGAGCAGTATGTAACCGAGAGCGATAAACGAAAATCGAGTCAACTGGCGGGGGAGTATCGTGATTTTATTCTCGATGGAATTGCCTACCCAGATCCCCTCGTTGATCTAGAAATTTCGGAAGAAATTTTAGAGGGTATTACGGTCTCTGATATTAATGAGAGGATAGAGACGCTCCTTACCCCCTCTGATCGTGTCTTTTTGAGTATGGCGACCTCTGAGGAAGAGAAGGATCTAAGTGTAGAGAAAATTTCGACCATTTTAGAGGGCTTGCCGACGGCCCAGATCGAGGAGTATAAGCAGCTCTCCAAAATTGAAGAGCTTGTCGATAAAGAGTCGATAGAGATGAAACCTCTGGTAAAATCCAAAGAGGATAAGAGAGCCAAAACCCTTCGATACGAGCTGAAGAACGGTGCGACGATCGTCCTCAAATCAACCGATTTTCAAAATGACGAGATCCTCTTCACGGCGACGGGACGAGGGGGAACCTCTCTGGCGAAAGATTCGGAGTATCTCTCAGCTCTTTTCGCCTCAGGGGCGATGGACGAGAGCGGAATAGGGGGGTACACCACCTCGCAGGTAGACGAGTTTTTGAACGATAAGATACTCGATTTTGATTACGGTTTTTCTGATACCACGAGAGAGCTGTTTGGGTCGTCGAGTCAAGATGACTTAGAGACCCTCTTTCAGTTGATCTACTTAATTTTTACGGATTCTGAGATCTCTACAAAGGGGTGGTCTCTCTACCTAGATCAAGTCAGTGCTTCGATTGTCGGAAGGGAGAGTAGTCCCGATACTCTCTACAGTGAGCTACTAAAAAAAGAGCTGTACGGTGATGATTTTCGCTCTCAACCTCTTCGTATCGATCGACTCGCCGAGAGTTCAAGAGAGGAGGCCAATGCATTTTGGAAGAAGAATTTTTCCTCCGTTCGGGGAATGACCTTTCTCTTTGTCGGAAATATCGATCTAGAGGTGATAGAGCCTCTGTTTCAGCGGTATATCGCCTCTCTTCCTTCGAGTAAAGAGAGCATTGAATGGCGAGATAACAACCGACGATACGTTCAAAAAAGCACGAAAGAGACCTTGGTTAAAGGACTCGCTCCCCAAGCTCAAGGCTCATTTCTCTTTACGGGAGATTGGGAATTTGATGATACTAAACGGTATAAAGTCGGAGCGGTTGCTCGAATGATGACGACTCGATTGACAGAGGTTATCCGCGAAGATCTCGGCGGAACGTACTCGATCTACGTCGTACCGCAACTGGTTAGGTATCCCTTCTCTCAGTACGCTATGATTGTCCAATTTGTCTCTAAACCCGACGAGCTAGCAACGCTCGAGGCGGCGGTCAAAGAGGTCATTAAAAAAGAGTTTCAATCGAATGATGAGCAAGAACTTCAGCAGAGGCTGGTTGATGATTGGAGAAAACAGAGATTGAGAAACTACGAAGAGTCGATACGAGATAACTCTTACTGGATTGATATGCTTGAGTACGCCACTAGCAATGATCTGCCTCTCCCTCTACTCCTCGATCGCCCAGATATAATTAAGAGTATGACGAGAGAGGATCTCGTGTCTCTCTCGCAAGAGTTTTTTAATTTTGATAGATTACTAGTTGTAAATCTTGAACCGGAAAAAAAGGGAGAAGAGGCGCAATCGGAGTAGAAGGTACCCTCAAAAAATTCTCGTTAAGGTGTTAGAGATGAGTTTTAAAAAGGGGAGAACGAGAGAGTTTTTAGAGATGCCCTCTAGGTAGTGGGTTATTTTTTTGCGAGGATAGGGGGAACGATTGAGTAATACGATAAATGCTTTTCTTTTACGCTGGTCTTTTCTTCTTTTTCTTCTCTCTTTGATGGCGTGCCAAACCTACGAGAAGAGTGCGGCGGAGTCTATTCCGATCTACACTTGGCAAGATTTAGCGAGGATGAACAAGGTTTTCGGTGTTACGTTTTCTTTAATGAACGATATCGATCTTAAGGGAGTCGACTGGACTCCTATCGAACTCCTCTCCGCCTTTGATGGAAACTCTCACACGATTCGAAACTTAAGTAAACCCCTCTTCTCCCAAATTCATGGGGCGAAAAACAGCGTTTGGACGATTCGAAATCTCTTTGTCACCTACGGTAAACTGTTTGGGCGAGAAGAACTCGCCCCTTTGGCTGAGAATATTCAGTCGGGATTTATTATTAATGTTCATATCCGTCCAGAGAATAAAGAGTCAGAGATCCATCTCTTACCCCTTAAATCCCAATCCCTCTCAACCAAGAGACAGCGGGTCGCAGGATTTGCGATTCGCACAGGTGGTGGACTGATTACCTTTTCATCTACGCACGCAGTGATTCGTATCAATAGTTCTAGCGCGGTCTCGGCAGGATTTTTGATTGAAAACCGCAGTGAAATCACAGGTTGCTACGCACGAGTGGATATTCGACCTGACGTACCCCTCTTCGACGGAGGAAGTAGTGCTGGATTTATCAGCGAAAATCGAGCGAGAATTTATTCGAGTTACGCGACGGGAACGATAGATATGAGCTTGG
>CAZATZ010000199.1:0-3714 GCA_964488175.1 uncultured Spirochaetales bacterium | reverse complement strand
GAAGAGATATAAAGAGTGGGTTTGACCTGTGAGTGAAAATACATTTAAGATACTCAATTTCAAGGCTGGAAATTATGTAGCGGTCGCTGGACAGAAGTTGGATTGTTTCTATATAGTTCATTCTGGTCTGATTAAGTGTGCCGTAGCGGGAAGTGAGACGGAGATCGATCTAAAAGCGGGTGATTTTTTTGGGTTGGAGGCGTGTCTCATGCAAACCTCTTCTGAGGAGACAACGTTTGCTGAGACCGATTGTGTTCTTATCTGTGTCACGCAGGAAACGTTTATCGATCTTTTAAAAAAGTTACCCTCTGTTGGTATTAAGATTATGAACTATTTCTCTAAAGCGCTTCGAGAGATAGAGAAATTGGATAGTGAGTATCTGGCAAAGGGAGCGAGTAATAAAGTAAAGGCAGTCAAGAAGGAAGATGCAGAAGATGCTGATTTACGTATCTTGCAGGAGGCGGGAGCCTACTTTTTCGGTGATAAAACTGGTGGGGATTGTGCCTTTCATATTTACACTCTCATTCTAGAAAAATACGAATCAGCTCTTCCCGATGATTTTAAAACAGTTCTCCATGATCGACTAAAGACTTTGACTGAGAGGGGAAATACGAAACGGGAGCCTTTCCCCATGGAGATGACGTCGGTTAAACTGGAAGCGAGAAATTTGATCTTTGCTGAAGGTGCTGAGGGAAAACACCTCTTTATCATCGATAAAGGGAGTGTGGATATCTTTAAGCTGATCGGAAAGAAGAAAGTTGTTGTCGCAAAGTTGGAAGAGGGTGCTATTTTTGGAGAGATGGCGTTGTTAGAATCAAAACCGCGTTCCGCTGGAGCTATGGCGAGCGAGGAGGGGGTTTCTATGACGATTGTTCCCCAAGGTCAGTTTGAAACCCTTATTGAGAAGGCTCCCCAGCTCGGAGTTCGACTTGCGACGATGTTCTCCGAAAGAATTCGCTCAACGAGAAGAAAGTTGATGAATCGTCTTATTGAAGAGCCAATTGCGAGAGTCTACGATATGCTCTTGCTTGAGTTAGAGAAGCTCAAACTTAACTTGGAGAGTACAGCTCCCTACATTCTCAATCTCTCGGGAAAAGAACTCTGTGAGATGGCGGGTGTTTCGAATAATAGTATCCCT
This sequence comes from uncultured Spirochaetales bacterium, assembly GCA_964488175.1. Classification (GTDB taxonomy): domain Bacteria; phylum Spirochaetota; class Spirochaetia; order SP-2023; family CAYRNA01; genus CAZATZ01. The sequence goes on along the minus strand of CAZATZ010000199.1, from coordinate 2,576 downwards.
CAAATGCTTCGTAAAATATCGGATGATAAAAACATTAGTTTTCACGATACGAAAATATCGATTACGAGTCTTGTAGACGTCAAAAAAAAGACCTACAACGAGTTGGCCAAAGCCACCGCTACGAAACGCTCTCGGCCTAAGAAATAACCCCCCCCCGAAAATTTATATCCTCGATGGGCAAGAGATGTTATGCTTGTTAAGGATTTTATCCGTTCTTATCGCTAAAAAGAGGAAGGAAGTGATGACGAATCGTCTTCACAGGTGTTCTCTTGTAGAGGTGTTTTATGCGTATTGAAGAAGAAATAAAACTCGATTTTCAAGATGTTTTAATTCGACCAAAACGTTCTCTTCTAGGTTCAAGACGTGAGGTCGATTTACAGAGGGAGTATACTTTCCTCAGTCAAAAGAGTCCTGAGAAACGATTCCTCTACGGAGGGATTCCGATTATCGCCAGTAATATGGACGGAGTAGGAACCTTTGAGGTGGCGCGTGCCTTGGGAGAGATGGGTCTCTTTACCTGTCTGGTCAAGACGTATTCAGAGGGGGAGTTAACCCGTTTTTTTCAGGAAACCCCCCAAGAGATAACAAAACACGTCGCTGTTACGATCGGAATTAACCCCGCTGAAATCGAAGCCTTCTCCGTTTTTTACAAGAAGATGAAATCTTCTTGTCACTATCTCTGCGTCGAAGTGGCGAATGGTTATACGGAGCGATTTACCTCTACCATCGCAGATATCCGCAAACAATTCCCTGATCTTATTTTGATCGCAGGGAATGTAGTCACCTCTGATCAGACTCAAGAACTGATCTTGAAGGGGGCTGATATTGTTAAGGTTGGAATCGGTCCAGGGAGTGTCTGCACAACGCGTCTTAAAACGGGTGTTGGATACCCTCAATTAAGTGCGATTATAGAGTGTGCCGACGCCGCTCACGGACTGGGGGGGCATATCATTTCGGATGGGGGTTGTACCTGTCCTGGTGACGTCGTGAAAGCATTTGCTGGTGGTGCCGATTTTGTCATGCTGGGTGGTCTCTTTGCTGGACACGAAGAGGGGGGAGGAGAGGTGATATCCCGTTATGAACGGAGTGGCTACCTCGAAAAAGATAACTCGGGTGAATTCCGCGATAAAATTATAGAGAAACAGTTTGTTGAATTTTACGGGATGAGTTCGGCTAAGGCGAACGACAAACATTTTGGTGGACTGCAGGAGTACCGAAGTTCCGAAGGCAGAGAGGTTTTAATCCCCTTCAAAGGAGCGATTAAAATGACCGCTAATGATATCCTAGGAGGTTTAAGATCGGCGTGTACCTACGTCGGAGCCTCTACCTTGAAACAGTTAACAAAATGCACATCATTCATTCGAGTCGCCAAACAGTACAACGACGTCTTTGAGAAGAACTAGGAGTCCCCTAGAGGTTATTGGATGTTCGTGGTTGGTTCTTCTTTCAAGAGAGGCAAAATCTCGTACGTGATGAGATCTCCGATCAAAATAGTATCTCTATTCTGATAGGCCTGCTCCAACTCCTGTAAAAAAGGGCTGATTTTTTCAGAAAAATTTTGCCAGAATTTATCCTCACCCCTAGGCAGAAGAGAGGCGAAGAAGAGAAGTCTCTGAAGGTTGAAAAAGAGGGTATTTAAGAGGGTGTCACCTCTCTCGCTTCCCTCTGTTTGGTAGAGGAGAGAGATCTCCTCCAGCTCTGGAAAAGAGTCTTTTATCTGCGAATATTCTTTTTGAACAACGTTAGGTAATTGAATGAGTTCCTCTTTTCGAGCTTCGCAGAGGCGAAAAAAATGCTCGAGCATTTCGAGGTATTTCTCCATCGCTTCTGGCGGAACATCGAGTGAATCGTCCTCTTGGAAAAAGGGAGAAAACCCACTTACTATCGACTCTCTCTCCGTAGGGAGTAGGAGGGGTTTTAGATCATCGAGGAGTTGACGGAATTGGAGAGCACCCCTTTCGAGAGGAAATTTTACCTCACGCAGTCCCTTCCAAAAAAAGAGTGAGGCGTCGATAAGGGTGATGAGGACTTGCAACCGTTGGATCGTTGTTATCTCAAACTTCTCTACCTCATTAATGTGAATCTTCTCTAGTACGCTAGGATTTTCTTCTACGCTCTTTCCGTTGCAAGAGAGGCTCTCTGCATAGAGATCGTTGGAGGTTAGAAACTCTTTTAATTCCACCCAGAGTTCGAAGAGATTCTTCTCCTCTTCGAGTGTGAAATCAATTTTGTCTCCGTCAATGAAAATTTCCATGGGTTCTACTCTCTCTTTTTTGATCTTTAGAAGGGCACCTCTAAAAAACCCTTTTTTAGTTCTAACTCGATCTTTTCTGTCGATCCAGCGGCACTGAAATACTCATTTAGCCCAGCTAAACTCCATTTTCAGTTCCTTGACCTGTCAAGACAATTTAGAAATATCCTATTAGATCATCTTTCGAGATTTTAGATCAGTCGCATGCGACTGATCTAAAATCTCGGCTTCGCCTCGTCTCATAGTACTCCGAGGAAGGTCTAACACCCCTCTGCTCTTTTGTTGAATTTTTCGTCTCTGTTTCACCGCATCCACCCTTGCATTG
>CAZATZ010000198.1:0-3725 GCA_964488175.1 uncultured Spirochaetales bacterium | reverse complement strand
AAAAGAAACACTCATAAACAATCTAGTAAAAAAAAGAAACGGTATAGCTCACGGCGAGAGATGGGAAATTGGTCTAAAAGAATACTTAGATTTCCATGATGGAATACTAGCGTTGATGGATGAGATACAGACCGAAATTAAAACCGCAGCTTCAACCGAGGCATACTTAAAACAATAGTACCGAAGAACCTCCTAAAACCAAAACTCACTTTTCCACTCAACTACAATCTCTTTTAGGAACTGATGAGGGGGGGGGAGAAATTTTTTCGGAACTGATAGAGACCCTCTCTCTCTTCGAGAAGGGCGAAGAGGTCTCCCCGCTCGTTGAAGAGGGTGACGTATTGGGTCGAAATCCCAGCCAAAACATCACCAAGAGACTCTTTTGGAAGGCGACCGACGGAGAGTTCTTTTTGAACGCTCGGATCGATCTGTAGAGGGGTGATAGAGGGAAAGAGGGAGAGTAACTCTCTATACTCTCGGTGAAGCGAATTCGCCGAGAGAGCCTCCGCAGAGATGGACTCTTCTAGGGAGAATTTACCGACGTGGGTGCGTTCAAGGGTGTGCAGTGAACCGACCGCCCCGCACGATCTAGCGAGATCTCGAGCGAGAGAGCGAATATACGTCCCACTCGAACAGCGTACTGAAAATCGACAGAAGGGGTACTCGTACTCGAGAATGTCAAAAGAGTGAATCGTTACCGAGCGACTCGGCATTTCGACCTCTTGCCCATCTCTGGCTCTCTTAGAGGCTCGCTTTCCATCGATGTGAATCGCCGAATAGAGGGGGGGGATCTGGCTTATCGAGCCGAGATACTCCGCTTGAATCGCCTCTTCTAACTCTTGGAGGGTGGGTCGGTACTCGGAGCGAAAAAGAGTCTCTCCCTCGGGATCGAGCGTCTCGGTCTGCTCCCCTAGACGCATCACCGCCTCGTACCTCTTATCACACTTGGTAAAGAGTTCACAGAACGAGGTGAATCTCCCCGTCAAGACGACCAGTAGACCGCTGGCGAATTTATCGAGGGTTCCCGTGTGGCCGACTTTTTTGATCCCTAAAGATTTTTTTATCGGATGGAGGGCTGAAAAAGAGGTTACGTCGGAAGGTTTTTTAATAAGCAGAAGGCCTTCGGCTTCGCTCATTCCTCCCCCTCTTCTGATGAGGGGTCTTCCTTTGATGAGAGAGCCTCGATCTTCTGCACGACCTTAAATCCCTCGCGTACCGAGACGTCGTCTAAAAATCGTAATTTGGGGGTTACTCGTAAACGCAACTCTCGTCCTAGTTCTCGCTGGACAAATCCCGCAGCTCCATTAAGGGCGGCGAGTAGCTCTTTTTGAACCTCGGGCGTCTCAAAGGAGCTGACGAAGAGTTTCGCATAGGCGAGATCTTTTGAGACCTCTACCCGATTGATCATGACAAGAGAGTGAATCCTTGGATCCTTCAACTCCCCCGAGGTTATCATTGCCGAGATCTTTCTCTGGATAAAACTCGCAAGTCGCTGCTGTCGAATAGGATTGGCCATACGGGGTTATAACTTCTTTCGTATCTCTTTCATCGTAAAGGCTTGGATAATATCGTTCTCTTGTAGTGGCTCGTCGTAGTCGGCGATAACCATTCCGCACTCATACCCCTCTTTCACCTCTTTAACGCTATCTTGCTCGCGCTGGAGAGAGGCGAGAGAACCGGTAAAGATTTTTTCACCCTTACGCAGAAGGTGAATCTGACTCGAGCGTTTTATCTTTCCAGAGAGCATCATACACCCTGCGATCTCGCCTAGTCGGGAGGCCTTAAAGATATTTCGTATCTCGGCGGTTCCCATCTCTACCTCTTCAAATTCGGAGTCTAACATTCCCTCGAGAACGTTGGTCATATCTTCGACAATTTCGTAGATCACATTGTATCGACGAAACTCTATCTTTTCCGCCTCAATTATCGCCTGCGCTCGTGGCGTCGGATGTACGTGAAATCCAATAAGAATCGCTTTAGAGGCGATAGCTAACTGAACATCACTCTCCACCACGGCTCCCGCTGCGACGTGGATACAGCGGAGTTGAATCTCATCGGTACTCAGTCGTTCCAACGTATTCTGAATCGCTTCAACCGATCCTTGCACGTCTCCCTTAACGATAATCTTCAGGACGTTTACATTTCCAGCTTGGATAGAGGTGTAGAGATTGTCTAAAGTAACAATCTCTCCCTTTTGAGCCTCTTCGGTTCGTTTTAATTCTACCCGTTTTTGGCTATAACCCTTCGCCTCTTTCTCGCTCTTGGTCGTCTGAAAGGGGTCTCCCGCATAAGGAGCGCCAGAGAATCCAGTAATCTCGACCGGCATAGAGGGGATAGCCTCCTTGACACGGTCTCCGTCTGAGTTGAACATTCCCCGTATTTTTCCAGAGAAAACACCCGCAACAAAGGCGTCTCCTACGTGGAGAGTTCCCCGTTCAACGATAACCGTTGCCGTGATTCCCCTCCCCTGTTCAACTTGCGACTCGATAACTCTTCCCTCGCCGAGACAGTTCCAGTTTGCCTTGAGTTCTAAGAGTTCGGCTTCGAGAAGAATTGTCTCTAGCAACTTTTTGATTCCGATATCCTTAAATACGGAGACCTCAACAATCTGAGTACTCCCTCCCCAGTCTTCGGCGATTAACTCGTGTTCTGAGAGCTGAGTCTTTATTTTCTCGAGATTCGCTTCGGGAAGATCGACCTTCGTCACGGCGACGAGAATAGGAACTCCCGCCTCTTTTGCGTGGTTGATCGCCTCGACGGTTTGGGGCATAACCCCATCATCCGCAGCGACCGCAAGAACGACGATATCGGTGATCTGCGCCCCTCTCACTCGCATAAGACTAAACGCCTCGTGTCCAGGCGTATCGAGGAAGGTCAACGACGCTCCCTGCTCGGTCTCGACACTGTAAGCGGCGATGTGCTGTGTGATTCCCCCGTGCTCTTTCTCGGTAACCTTGCTCTTTCGAATCGCATCCAAGAGAGAGGTCTTTCCGTGATCGACGTGACCCATGACCGTTACGATCGGAGCCCGTGGTCTCATCTCCGTCTCTACGTCCTCTTCTCTCTCGATAATCGTCTCATCGTAGAGAGAGACGACGTTAACCTTGCACTTAAATTCGTCGGCGAGAAGGGTTGCTGTATCGGAATCGATCGGTTGATTGATGTTGATCATCATCCCCATTCCCATGAGTTTTGAGATCAGATCCGAGCCTCTAAGATTCATCTTACGGGCTAGATCGGAGATGGTGATACTCTCCATGATATTGATCTCTTTGGGGACGGGGTTAGCGGGAGCTACGGTAGATTTCTTAATGGCAAAAGCTTTATCACGCTCTTCTCGAGCTCGTGATCGATAGGGCCCACCCGATCTGGCGGCTCCCTTTTTTCGAAAGACCCGTTTTCCATCCTTCTGCTCTGTGCCATCAGAGTTGGGAGAGGATCCTGCGGGGGGGGCAGCCTTCTGACCCGCCGGTTTGGCTTGCGTACCAAAAGTACGTCCAGAGGTTCCGCCCTTCTGGCTCAAGTTTCCAGCGCGTCCAGTTCCTACCTTAGGAACTCGTCTCTTCGGCTCCTCTAACTGTTGAACTCCCTGTCTTTTTTTAATAACAAGAGGTTCTGGCTTATCCTTGCTCTCGGGGGTGGGAGTCGGCGTAGAGGCGGAAGCGGGGGTGACGGGTACCGACTCAGGGGCGGACTCACTTGAAGAGAGAGTCGCCGAATCGGGG
>CAZATZ010000197.1:0-3733 GCA_964488175.1 uncultured Spirochaetales bacterium | reverse complement strand
AACGAACCATTTTACGAATCAATCCGAAGGGGTTTGACTCTCTTTGATAATCTCTTGGGCGACCTTGCCGTCGACCGGTTCGTAGTGACCAAAAACCATTTCGAAAGATCCCGTCCCCGAGGTCATCGATTTTAGATCGATGCTGTAACGCATCAACTCTCTCTGAGGTACCATCGCTCTGATCGACTGGATGTTTCCTCCCTCTGAATTCTGTTCGAGAACCCGCCCGTGTTTACCAGAGAGATCTGAGAGAATATCTCCGAGATAGGTATCTTCGACAAAGACGGTCAACTCCATCACCGGCTCTAAGAGGGTCGGCTTAGACCTCTCTATCGCCGATTTCAACCCGTGTTTGGCGGCTAATTTGAAGGACATTTCCGAAGAGTCTACTGCGTGTTCCTTTCCATCAAAGACGGAGACTCCGATATCGACGAGAGGATATCCAGCGATAAACCCCTCACTCATCGCCTCGAGAAGTCCTTTTTCTATTCCTTGAAAATACCCCTTACTGATCGCTCCCCCTTTGATCTCATTGATGAGGTTAAACTTTTCTCCTCTCTCCAAAGGGTACGCCCTCAAAGAGATCTTGCCGTACTGCCCGTGACCTCCCGACTGCTTCTTGTGAGTGTACTCCGCCTCGCTCTCTTTTGTGATAGTCTCTCGATAGGGAACTTTGGGGACACGTCTTGAGACGTGGATCTTACTCTCTTTGAGTAACCGCTCGAGGATAATTTTAATATGAAACTCTCCCATCCCTGCGATAACCGTCTCCCTCGTCTCTTCGTTGAACGAGATGGTAAAGGTTAGATCCTCCTCGGCTACCCGATGTAAATAGGCGGCCATCTTCTCTTCCTCTTTCTCACTATCAGCATCGATAGCGAGGGAGTAGACGGGGGAGGGGAGTTTTAACGGTCGGTAGTGAATGACTCTCTCTTGAGAGCAGAGGGTATCACTCGTCTGTAGTGAGTTTATCTTCGTTAAAACGGCGATATCACCAGCCAAGACGTTTCCACACTCCTTGAGCTCTTTGCCTTCGCAGAGGAAGATCTTCCCGATTCTCTCTTTTTTTCCTTCTCGAACGAGGAAAGTCTCAATCCCCGGTTTCAACTCCCCCGAGATCACCTTGACAAAGGAGAGTTTCCCCGCAAATTTATCGATTCTTGTCTTAAAAACAACCGCACTAAACTCACCATCACTGGTAATTATCTGAGAGTTTTCACCCTTGACACACGGTTCATTTACCCGTCCAGGGGCGGGCGATTCGTCGGCTAAAAAGTCTAGAAGAGGGATAATCCCCGAGTTTTCAAGAGCACTCCCGCAGAAGACGGGAACAAATCGGTTCTCAAAAAGTCCCTCTCTGAGTCCACGAATGGCCTCTTCTAGCGTCAGATCATTTTTAGAGAAGTACTTCTCCATCAACTCATCATCGCCTTCAGCCGCCATTTCAATCATTTTAAGGTGATACTCTTGGGCTACCTCTTGGTACTCCTTGGGAATATCAACACCCTCTCTACTCCCTGTGAAGAAGGCTTTCATGGTCATGAGATTAATGACACCCCCGTAACCCTTCTCGGATTGCATTGGAATTGTGAGGGGAATGGGGGTTACCTTAAACTCCCGCAAGGAGGTGAGTGTCGTGAAAAAATCGGCACCCGTCTTCTCCATCTTATTGATAAAGACGATACGAGGCATATCTCGGTCGTTGAGTCTTCGCCACAACTTTATCGTCTCGATTTGAATCCCAGAACGCGCACCGATCAGCATCACAGCGGTCTCGCTCGCTCGAAAAGATGAGACGACCTCTGCGACAAAATCGGAGGATCCAGGCGTGTCAAAGAGATTTATCTTTTTCTCTTTCCAAATGAGATTCGTCAAGGACGAGTGAATGGAGCTTTTGTGTTCGATCTCTTCCTCTGTGAAATCGCTGACGGTTCTTCCAGAATCGACAGAGGCGACCCGTTCGATGATACCTCCGTTAAAGAGCATCTGCTCTACCAAGCTGGTCTTCCCAGTTCCTAGATGACCGCATATAGCGATGTTTCTAATCTTCTCAGTCTCGTACACCATCTCTCTCTCCTTTTTATCTCTTATCTCATCAAACGTCCTTTACAACGATAAATCACCCAATCCAAGTACTCTAGATCACCTCTAAAAGTATAAGGGCAAAATTCTATTTGGTCAAACTTTTTTTTCATGGGAGAAGAGAGGGAGATAAGAGATAACTCCAAGAGATCAATTCAAAAGGCACCTTTGAGAAAGAGATGAGAAATCTAAAGAATCTGACCCTTATGTTGTCCGATGAATGATAGATAGGTCGGAGAATTCTCTCTCTCCTTTGCAAGACGACTCTCTTTCTGCTATAATTCCCCCTAAGTGGTTTTTAGAGGTGCCCAAAAATAAAAACCTCTCGAAATATCCCCGTAAGATTGCGAGTAAAGGGAAAAAATATGCTTGATCTTGTCACCGAAAACGACGCTCTTTTTCACGATAAAGAGATTAAGGGAGTTATCAGTTATCTCCTACCTTTTTATGGAGAGCGAGAGCGGTTCCGTGAAAATTTAGACTCCCTTTTAAAGCGTGCGAAAAAAGAGGGGGAGGTACTCACCTTTGAAATCCCAACCATTTTGGCTGGATATGACGAGGATGACGATCTTTTTTTTGTGATCCACCAAGATTTTTATGATCCAGGAAACCTCTTAGCTGTACTCTTTGACAAGATTTTTTCCTACGACGATGAAGATTATTTGGAGGGGATAGACTCGGCGAATGAGGCGATAGAACTCTATTTTAAAAAGATAGAGGAGAGAGAGTCGGTCGATCTCAGGGAAAAAAAAGAGGAGCTGGAGAGGTTAACCTCCGATTTCTATAAAGCTTTTTTCATCTTCTGTGAACGTGAAGCCACTGACGAGGAGATGGAAGAGTACTCTCAAGAGATCGAAAAGAGCTACTTTGAGCCGGTCTCTGAAATTTTGAATAGTGTATTGGTTGAAATTATTAAAGTAGATTCGGGTGAAATCGATCCCGATAAAGTTGATTCACAAGAGATTGATCCAGCCTAGTTGGAGGTAAGAGGCAGAGAATAAAAAGGCAAATAAAAAAGGGAGGATCTCTCCCCCCTTTCTAGAACAGTTGAAATTTCGGTTTTTATAACTCTTTATAAACCTCGTCTCGAATGGGTAGGCTCTCCTTCAACTCCTTTATGAAGTTTTTTTGATCGCCCATCGGAGTGTAATCTAAACACTCCTCTTGAACCCTTCTTGCTAAGGTGAAGTACTTGTACATCTTCTCCTCACCTAGCTTCTTGCGCCAATGTCCTGCTGCGCATTTGACTCTTAACTGATACTGTTTCCTGTCACCCGGCACGTACGACCGAACAACTTTACAATGGATACAGTTGGCACAATAAATCTTGTCTTTCATCGAGAACTCCTAACAAATTTCCAATCTCATCCTTGAGAATTTTCCGAATTAGGGACGGAACAGCCTTCTAAGAACATCTTATTCAGCCTTGGCTCATTATCTTTGTCGACTCCCTTCTCAATCTTGTTGAGGATTTTTTTACTTTTTTTAGAATAGTTTGTACTTTTATCCTGGAAAAAGTGTGTTAGGGATGTTTTGAGTTGGTAACGAGAGGGATGAATAGGGTAAACGCAGGGAAAGTTGAGAGAGAGATTTACACAAGAGTCTCTCTCTTTGAGCGGTTTTGTTTTTCTGTAAATATTTATTAATATTG
>CAZATZ010000196.1:0-3755 GCA_964488175.1 uncultured Spirochaetales bacterium | reverse complement strand
TCGATTTAGGGGGAGTATCGTTGAGATAGTGGTTGAAAAGAAGTATGAATTGGATACAATCCAAACAAATCAACGAGAGGTAAGTGATTTCTTGCGTAAGGGGTTTCATATCGACGCCCAATTTAGAGTGCAACAGGTTCAGGTCGCTCCCCCACCCCAAGAGGAGAGTCCACCCGTTCCCCAACCACTTGAGACGAAAGAGCTTAGCTCAGATCACCCTAGAGAAGATCTCCCCCCTCAAAATTCCCCTGAAAAAGAGGGCGGGGATCTGGCTCAAAAGATAGCCGATAGACTAGGCGGTCAGATCATTCAGAGACCGAGTTGAGTGCGTGAGAGATGAGAAAAGGTTTTGGAGAGGCTGCTCTTCATTCGAAGGAGAGAGAATGGAACTCGATTTAGAACAGATCATGAAACAGGTCGCCCAACTCGCTGGAAATCAAGGAGAGATGGACAGCAAACTCCAATCGATCCGAGCTAGTGGAATTGCGGGGGGGGGAATCGTTGAAGTCGAGCTAAACGGTCAGTTTCGTCTGGTGAATATCAAACTCGACCCGATCGTCGTAGAGGAGAAGGATCCCCGTCTTTTGGAGGATCTCATCAAGTCGGCGTTTGCCGCAGCGGCGGACTCACTCTCTGTTAAATTAAAGACGGAGATGGGAACCCTTTTCAACCCGACTCAGAGCTAAACCGATGCGACCGCTCGATCAGTTGATAAAAGAGATCGCTAAATTTCCTGGGGTCGGAAAAAAGAGCGCCTCTCGAATCGCTTTTTATCTCTTAAAATCCCCCCCATCTTACAACCTAACTCTGAGTCGACTGATAGGAGAGATACAGGAGAAGGTACACCCCTGCTCCATCTGCGGTCATTTAAGTGAGAGTAAGATCTGTTATATTTGCGACGACCCGAGTCGAAATAGGGAGATCCTCTGCGTGGTAGAGCAGCCACAAGACGTCTTTAAGATCGAGGCGACGCGCGAATTTACCGGTTATTTTCACGTCTTAGGGGGTCTTCTCTCCCCTCTCGACGGGGTAGGTCCAGAGGAGCTACGTCTCTCACAACTCTGCGATCGCATCCGCAAAGATAACGTTAGAGAGATTATCGTCGCCACCAATCCAACCCCCGAAGGGGATAATACAGCCCTTTTTATCTCACACCTACTCCAAGATAGCGAGGTTGAGATCTCGAGGATCGCAACAGGTTTGCCTATTGGAGGGGATATGGAGTACGCCGATACACTCTCTATCGCCCACTCGATGCGGTCACGGCGGAGCATCTCGCCAAAAGAATAAGTAAAAAAACGGTAATTTTAGAAGTACCTAAAAGATATTTTCATCGTATTTATCCAATATTTATACGATATTTAAATCACACCTTTAGATAGAATCCCTCAGAAAAGTCGATTTCACCAGATGACCAGATAACAAAATGACAAGATAACAAGTTCGCAGTGAAAAAGATATTTTTTGAGAGGAACCTAGTAGCGGTGCCCTAGAGATACCCTAAAAACTTAGGACGAAAAAAAGATGCATTTTATCCCCTCTCAAGAGAGCCATCTCACCCCGTGGAATCCTCCGAAAACATTCCGAGAGGAGTTTTTTATGCGAGAAATTCTCCCCACCGCCCTCCCTGTTGGAGAGGATCAGGCGGTTCTCTTCTCTTTTTTTGAAAAAGAGTCACAAGAGACGAGAGAGAGTAAGATGACCTTTATCTCTCAGAGTCGAGAGGGGGTCAAGTCTCAGATCCTCTCCCTTCCCAAGAAGAGAGAGGATCTCTTCACAGAGGGGGGGAGAACTCTTTTTTTTGAGGGGGAGGAGGTCTTGAAAGAGACGGGGAGTCGTATCACTCTCTCTTCACTTCCCTTCTCGGTAGAGCGTGTTATTGTGGGGGGGATCTACTCGCACAACGCTCTAAGGGGATGGGTCGAATTTTACAACCCAGATGAGAAGATCCGAGATCTCTTTATCACCCGTCTCCTCGAACTCGAACTCCAATTTAACCGAACCTCCTTTCTCAACGGTACGATCAAGAGTCTTCTCTCGCTCTTGGTTATGCACGATCCGAGTGAGAGCTTAGAACACGCCGAACGGGTTGAAAAATACGCGTGTGAACTCTACGAAATCTGGGCGAAACAAGAGGGGGTACCCGAACGTGAGAGACGTGAAAAAAAGGAGATCTTATCTATCGCCGCCCTCTTGCACGATATCGGAAAGAGTGGGATCAGTAGCTCTCTTTTAACCCAAAAAGGCTCACTCGGGGCGGATGCGATAAAAGAGATACAGCGACACCCCGTCTTGGCGGCGATCATTTTAGAGGAGCAGAACGATCTTTTTGATGAAGAGATTATCGAGGTGGTTTTACGCCATCACGAGTTCTATAACGGGCGGGGATACCCAGGGCCTGTCGATTTAAAGAGTCTTAACAGCCTGCACTGGACGGCGAGAGGAAAATCTCTGGGATTAAAGGGGGAGGAGATTCCCCTTCTGGCAAAAATTCTCACGATCGCCGACGCCTTTGACTCTCTGACGAGAGAGCGGAGCTACCGAAGTTCTAAGACTAAAGAGGAGGCGTTTGAGGTCATCGAGAAAGGGGGTTCTGGTCAATTTGACCCTCTCTTAGTAGATCTCTTTCTCGCTCAACAGAAGGATACACCGAAATAGCCCCCCTTTTTCTCTGAAGTCATTGATTCGCAACGGGAAATTACCTACCCTGATAAAACTGATATAACACCCTAGCTGAGAGAGGAGAGAAGGTATGAACAAGATATTCAGTCACCTATTCGGCGGGGCGTTGATCGCCTTATTTATGATAGGAATAGCAAGCTGTAAGCAACCAGCGACTACCACGAATGCGAGTACTGCTACTAGCACCGCGACAGCTTCCAAGGAGCCTCCCACGGTACCAGTACCGGTACTCATCCCAACAAGTACTATAAAGACAACGGATGTTGCGGGGGGGGGTGTAGAGATTGCCGACTATACAGGGACAGAGAAAGATATTATCATCCCTAGCACCGTTGGAGGGAAACCGGTCGTTTCGATCAAAGGTCCCAATTCTGTTGGTCTTGGTGCCTTTGAGTATAGAGGTCTTACCAGTGTTGTTCTTCCTGATACTCTTATTACGCTCGGAAACCGTGCCTTTGCCAATAATAGTATAGCGAGTATCACTCTTCCTAAGAGCCTTAAAACTATAGGCGAGTACGCTTTTCAACATAACTCTCTCGCCACTCTCACGATTCCTAATGGTGTTACGACGATAGGTAAATTTGCTTTTCATTTTAACCTTATTACGGGGCGTCTTACTCTACCTGATAGTGTCTCGACGATAGGTGAATATGCTTTTCTCGCTAACCCTATCACTAGCCTAACGCTAGGGAGTGGTGTTACGGAGATAGGGGCGAGGGCTTTTGCTCGAAGTGTCACCTTTCATGACTCTATTCTTAGTAGTGTGACAATTACAGCGACTAAGCCTCCTACCATTAACGTCGATGGGGATAATAGTACATTTACTAACCCTATTGCTTATCTGTATGTACCTGGAATGAGTGGTGTTTCTACTTATCAAGCGAATCCTTGGAGTAACTACTTTAGTGCTATCAGAGCCATCACTCCCTGATCCATCTCCTTAACCTTTAAAGATAAAAGATGCAAAAAAAGCCCTCGGTTCACGCTGAGGGCTTTTTTTATAGGTTCCTCGAAAAAGTCGATTTCAGAAAATAACGAAGAGATTTTTTGTCCAGTCAAGGAACTGAAAACGG
>CAZATZ010000195.1:0-3755 GCA_964488175.1 uncultured Spirochaetales bacterium | reverse complement strand
GGCTGGAAAAACTCAAACAGGAAAACTCTGGATTTGACTACCGCTTGATCAATGTTCTACCAGGAAAAAAACTTGGAGAGACTCCTGAGATTACAACTCTCTTTGAAGAAAAAAGTGGTCCTGTCTACACTTGTGGAGGCAGAGAGTTTACACAAGAGATCTCCCAATTAGCGAAGGGACATAAACTTCCCCATTTTCATGAATCCTTTACTTAAAAGAGAGAAGAGAGTCCTTTATGGGATCAAACAAGATGGGAGAAGATCGAAGGAAACCTCAGAAAAAGAGAGTCTCTATTCCTCTGCCCGATACAATTTTTGACCTAGATCCTCCTCCCGAAAAGCGTTCTTTCTGGACTTCTTCCCCCTCCTCTTGCTCTACGAAGAGGAGTTTTCTTGGAAATATCAACTGGAGAATCGTCGTCTCGGTTCTCTCTCTCTTTATCATCACTTTTCTCACCACGATGATGCTCGTTTGGGGAGTTATCGTCTTCTTTTTAAATGAATACAATCAAGACAATCTAGACTCCCTTCTCTCAGCTTACGCAGCTCAAACCCTTATCCAAGAGAAAGAGGACTTCTTAATAAATTTGGATGAACTTAGTGAGGATATCCCCAAAAATCACGTTTTAAGACTCTACCAAAATAAACAACTCCTCTTCGTTCACATCCCTCGTATCTGGCAACGCCTGAATCCTGCCTTCGAACACCAATTAGAAAAATATCCTCCTATGGCAAAAAAAGGTGCACTGATCCCCCCCTTCTTTTTACAATCAAAGACTATCTCACTCTACGGCGGTGCGTACCAAATAGAGGTCAGCATCAACAACGCTTTTTACTTTTACCTAACGCGTTACCTAGAACGCATTTGGAAATTTCCCCTTATTAGTGCTAGCCTGATCTCTCTTATCTTCTCTTTGATGATTTTCTTTATCTCCGTAAAACCACAACGAGAACTGCAAAAACAACTAAAAGAGATAGCCGCAAGCAAAGATCTCTCGAGGCGATTAGCACAGGGGAAACCCTCTCTCTTTTGTGTGCATCAAGAGATTAATCAAATGCTTGAACAGATGGAGAAACTCTTTGTTGGATTGGAAAATACGCTCATCAATATCGGTCACGATTTGAGAACTCCTTTGGCAAAGATGAGTACCATCCTAGAACGTCAACTCATGGGTTTAGAGAACCCAAGCCACGAGGTAACGCAAGAGGCTCTGGGAGCGATGATCGAAGAGGTTCATACCCTGAGTTCTATGTTAAATAATATTCTTGATCTTATCGCTGTGGAGAATTCGATCCATGAACCTAAACGAGAGAGCTTTGATCTCTCAAAATTGCTAGAAGAGGTCGTAGAAATCTATCAGTTAATTGGAAATGAAAAAGGGATAGAGATACTCTTTAAGCCTTTGAAAGAACCGACTCTGCTAGATTCAGACCCGAATCGCATCAGCCAATCGGTTAGCAACCTACTCGATAATGCGGTCAAGTTTTCTGACCACAACACAAGAATTGAGATCGTTTTAGAGCGGGGTGTCAGAGAGATTACGATTGAAATAAAAGATGAGGGAGAGGGTATTGCGCAGGAGAAACAGGCAATGGTTTGGGGAAAACTTTTTCGGGTGGAATCGAGTCGTCAAGAGACTGGATTTGGTCTGGGGTTGAGTATCGTCAAAGCCAATATTGAATCACTGGGGGGGGAGATCGTTCTTAAGAGTCCTCTACTACCAGGAGGAAAAGGAAGCTCTTTTACGATTCACCTTCCGTATAAAGGGTAGTTTTTCTGAGATATTTTGGGGAAGATTTTTTAGCAATATAACGTAACAAATAAAAAAAGGGAGTCAGCACCAAAAAAGTGCCTCTCCCCCATAAGAACCCTAGAAACAAGAGTCTACCTTGAGTAGTACTCCACAACTAGTTGCTCATTTGCATCGCTAATAATATCAGATCGATACGGTTTTCTCTCAATTTTTCCCTTCAGTGCATCTTCATCAACTGAGAGCCATTCGGGAAGTGAGCCTTTTTTGGCAGCCAAAACAGCTCGAACAAGAGAACGGCTCTGATCTTTATCTTTGACCATAACAACATCGCCCTCTTTTACGAGCATCGAAGGAATATTTGCCTTGATCTCATTAAGAAGAAAGTGTCCGTGATTGACCATTTGTCGCGCTTGAGCACGTGAAGCGGCCATTCCCAGTCGAAAAACGACGTTATCTAGTCGTCTCTCCAAGAGGATCATCATGTTATCACCAGTCAGACCCTCTATGCGTTTTGCACTCTTGTAAACGCCGAAAAATTGTTTCTCTCTTAACCCGTAAGCAAATCGAATTTTCTGTTTTTCTTCTAACTGTTTTCCAAATTCGCTCGTCTTCCTTCGTAAACGAAGACCCTTCCTCTTTCCAGGAAGGTGAGGTTTCTTTTTTAAGATCTTATCGTATTTGGGATTGGCGAAAATATTCACCCCTAAACGACGAACGATCTTACCTTTTGCCGTGTTTGATGTAGCCATTATTTGAAACTCCTAGTCTTTCTCTCGTTCTACTTCTTCTTGTGTCTGTTTTTTCTGAGTTTCTTCTTTCTCTTATGCGTCGCTATTTTTTTTCTTTTCCGCTTACGTCCACAAGGCACAATGACTTCTCCTCAAACACTCTCAAATACCCAACAAACGAGACCAACAGATCTCGCCGAGCATACTTCAACACAAACCTCTTACGAATAGAAAAAGAGGTCTTATCAGTATGCAAAATCACTAATTAGAGGTCAACCCCTCTTGGAAGGTGTAGAGGTAAAATGACGATCTCCTTACCAAAAAAAGTAAAGGGTACCTCTAAATCATAATTTCTAAACCCTAGGGCAACACAAGAAATGAGAAATATCTGAGTCACTTCTTGAATTCAAAAGTTTTATTTTACTAATATATT
The DNA here is from genome assembly GCA_964488175.1 of uncultured Spirochaetales bacterium. Lineage (GTDB taxonomy): Bacteria > Spirochaetota > Spirochaetia > SP-2023 > CAYRNA01 > CAZATZ01. The sequence continues at coordinate 841 of CAZATZ010000195.1, read as the reverse complement.
ACAAGCTATATCTAGCGAACATCCAAGGTACGGACGGCGAAGAGATTTATCACGACTAGGGAGAGTTTCAATATGAAGAGAGTATTCTATTTTTTCTTCCTCGCATTAACTGCGACATCAATGCAGGCACAGGTGGTGAGAGAACAAAATCCACCAGGAAGCTTAACACCTGCCCAAAAGGCAGCACAAGGTTTTCAAATCGACGATTCGAATCAGAAGAATCAAACGGATCGAGCAGACTGGGATCTAGCCAGTGCAGCCAAGACGTTAGGGATAAGCCAAGAGAGATTAGAAACCGCTCTTGACAGTTCATCTTCAAATCTCAAAAAAACGGCGAGGAAACTGGATATCTCTGTTAGTGAGCTAGAGGCCGCCTTAGGAATTCTCAATCAAGGCTAATTGGCTAAAAAATAGTATTGGACACCTCTAAAAAACCCTTTTTCAGTTCAGACTCATCATTTTCTGAAATCGACTTTTTAGAGCTACCTTTAAGAAAAATCCTACTAAACCACACAAAATTATCCGACCAAATACTGAGAGCCTCTTTTCATTTCTAACTCGATCTTTTCTGTCAATCTCGAGACGTCATTCTCTCGCTGAATACGCATTTAGTGTCATGAAAATTCCATGGGAATGCCGTGAGAATATGGTGGAAAAACTCCGTGTTCAGTTGCTTGACTTGCCAAAAATACCTTTGTTATTTTCTGAAATCGACTTTTAAGAGATACCCTTAACTTGCTCGTATTAGAAAAAATGACTATAATAGAGCTTAATCCTCGTCAAAAATATGTGCGAAATAGAGATATACATCACCTATGAAGAGTTTATTTAAGATTTTTTC
>CAZATZ010000194.1:0-3788 GCA_964488175.1 uncultured Spirochaetales bacterium | reverse complement strand
TAGGGTGCCTTCTTTAGGGAACCTTAAAATCTCGCCCCTTTTTTGATCTCCTTGCGATACGAAGAGTGATAAGAGATTGTCTCAAAATATTGTTAAACGCTTCCTTCAACCAACCCTTTCTACCACGCCCTTCCCCCTTTTACTCAAACCAGATGAGAGTAACGAAGTTATAAGCGGCGTGGAGAAGCATGAGATGAACGAGTCGATTTTTCAGGAATCGCAGGAGGAAACTTTCTCTTTTCGGATGGTCAGAGTTCTCAGGCGCTCGAAGATAGTACCACCCAAACCCTATTCCAGTTCCCAGAGCGTATACGACTCCCAGTAGACCCGCGTAGAGATGTGGTATCGCAAAAAAAACAGCACTCAAAAGAAGTGCGAGAGAGTCCCTTACTCCCAACGCTCTGAGTAGATCAAGGGGGGCTTTTCGAAAAAAAAGCTCTTCTGTGATTCCCACAAGGAGCATAAGAAGAAGAGTCTTCTGCCAAGAGAGTTGGTTGATCCACTCAGGGGGGAGCAGAGGTAGTGAACTCTCATTTGATAGAAGAGATAAAAAGATTTCGAGGAGAATCTGTATTATCCCAGGGAGAAGAAGAGGGATCAAGAAATCATAACGAGTTGAGAGAGAGCGATTAAGGGAGAGTTTTGAGGAGGCGGGAAGAGTCTGGCTCTCTTGGGGCAAGAGTTGGTCTAGGGGTGAGATAAGAGGCTCCTTTTTACGGACTCTCAGAGCCCAAAAGAGAGGGAGTAGCACGAGAATAAACAAAATTGTCGTGATAATCTGAACCCAGAGGAGAGTCTGATCAACGAGAATCTCCTCTCGACCAGACTTCGCAGGGAAAAAAAAGAGTCCAGCAAAAAGAAGGTAGTAGAGGGTGGCGATACTTAAAAGATGGCGTTTAAAAAAAAGAATTTTTATGCTCCTCTCTCTTCTCGAAAAAGCGTAAACTCTCTCATCAACTCCCTCAAGATGCCCAAAAGAGTATTGACCGTCTCTAAAAACCCCTTTTTCATTTCTAATACGATCTTTTCTGAAATAGACTTTTTAGAGGTACCTTTAAAAGACTATTTCTCCAAAAACTCCCGACTAAAGGTCTCGGCGTTAAACAACTCCATGTCCTCGATCCCCTCGCCCTTTCCCAAGAAGTAGACGGGTAGGTGAAATCGTTCACAGAGCTGAAAAACAACGCCCCCCTTCGCACTCGAGTCACACTTGCTCAAGATAACCCCGTCGAGTGAGACACTCTCATGAAAAAGTTCCGCCTGTTGGAGACCATTTTGACCTACCGAGGCGTCGAGAACCAAGAGAGTTAAAATTTTTCTCTGCGAATCCGCCTTGATAATCGCCTTTTTAATCCTCTCTAATTCCAGCATGAGATCTTTTCGGTTGTGCAGTCTCCCTGCGGTATCGACGATCACAAGGGGGGTATGATTCGCCTTTGCGGCCTCTATTCCATCAAAAATCACCGCCGCTGGATCACCGTCGGGTTGCTGGGCGATCAGACGAAGAGAGAGCCTCTTCGCCCAAACTCTGAGCTGTTCGATGGCTCCCGCTCGAAACGTATCTCCCGCTACCAGAAATATTTTATCCGAGAGAGAGAACTTCTCCTTGAGAAAGTAGGCGGTCTTGGCTATCGAGGTCGTCTTTCCTACGCCGTTGACCCCAACGATAAGCCAGCACTGAGGCGTCTCAAAATTTAAGGGTTCGGGTTCGATAAGCCTCTCGCACAAGATCTTTGCCAAGGCTGGTTCTATCTCTGAGAGGGAGAGCTTTTTCTCCTTTTGTAACCGTCGGATCTCTTCGATGATCTGAGAACTCAACCGAACTCCCAGATCGTAGCCGAGAAGAAGCTCCTCCAACTCTTCCAAGAGGGTCTCAGTATCATCGCCTGAGTCCTTTTGAAAGAGACGAAAAAGGCGACGAGAGAGAGTCTTCTCCAAATCCTTTGATCCTTCCTTTGACCCTTCCTTTGGAGATTTTTTGGATGAGACGCTTGAAGACTCTTGCGTAGACTCTTCAGAAGATTTTTTTTTCCGTTTAAACATATTCACAAACCAGACAAATAACTGAGGGAACCTCTGAGATAGCTTATAGGTTAGGTTGAAATATTTCTCTGCGAGAAAATTTCAAACACCTTTTATTTCTAATTTTAGGGGGCCTCTAAAAAGTCGATTTCAGAAAATAACGAAGATCTTTTTTAGCAAGTCAAGGAACTGAAAAAGGGTTTTGAGAGGTGTTCTTTAGTGTAGAGAGAGTTCTCTTTTTTGTCTAGAGATTACCCACCGCCGAGTTGGCGTAAAAAGATCCTTTGGGGACGACCTTGTCTCCACATTGGCAAAAAAGATCGAGTTAGAACTGAAAAAGGGTTTTTTAGAGGTGCCTGCTGAACATTTTTTTTGGTCGTTAGAACCAGGCTTCGCTTTTGTGGGTATCAAACGTGGTAACACTTTGCCACGCGTGTTCTGTTATATCGATCAACCGTTTCAGCGAATGCACTCGAACGCGAGTTCGATCAAGCTCTACAATGCCTCGTTTTTCTATAGAGGCCATTCTGATTTCTACTTCTTTCGGGCTTCCTAAAATACCCTCCCACAAATACTGCGAAACATGAAATTCAACGGAACCTTGTTCTTTATCAACCACCCGAATGTCAAACCCTTTTAGGTAGGTTATCATGTATCTAAGAGCCAAAAAGAAGTACATATCAGACAATTTCCAGTTTAAAATTTGCAATAAAATTGCATCGCTATACCCGCTGATGGCAAAATTGTGCACCTTTTCATACAGCAAAGAGGAGGCATCGGAGTGTTGACTGAAGAACTCTTGGACTCCTTCTTCTGCGTTTGGGATGCGCACTACTTTTGCGTCTGAACTGAGTACCAAACACATCAAGCGAGAAGCTTGACTGCGTAAAAACATTTTGTCTGCAATGAAAGAGTTTCCTCCGGAGACAAATTTCAATCTAAATCCATTCTCTTTGTCCAGCTCAAAAAAACCCACCACTCCTCTGGAAAGAACGTGGATACTCTCATCGTCAAACTTAGGTAAATAGACGAGCGAATTCATGGTATAGACGTCGGACTCAATTTTGTTGCCTAATGGTTGAACCGCCTTGAAATTAGGATGCGACTGCAATACAGTATTAATTACATTTTTTGAAGGTTCCGGTAGGGGCAAAGGTGTTTTAGGGTGAGTCTTTTTTTGCTCCGCTTCTAACGTGTAAAGATAATTCAAATAACAATACCCTGCGTGTTCAATTTTTTTATGCTGATACCAATACTGCATTTGGAACAGTTGTTCCTCGATTAATTTGTGAAAGTCTACCTTGGGTAGCTGCAAAACCAAATAAGAGGGCAACCGCATGTTTAAGAAGGTCTGTAAATAGCGGTATACATCATCACTCTTTGAGGTGGCGGAAATAAGTTTTCCCCACAACTCTTTTAAAGGGAGATCTAGAACGGTTAAACTGCTTAGTGCATACACCTCAGCTCGGAAGGGTTCTTTTGTAATCGCCGACATGGGGTTAATAAATTCGCCAGCTCTTATCTTACGATGATACTGTTTGCCACTGCGGTAGTAGTGCAACTTGGCTTCCCCTTCAATAATCAAAAGAAGAGTTTCCTGTACTGTCCCACTCGGAAGAACCAATGAATCTTTCGGATATATTTTCATAAAATCCAACCTTTATTAAGAAAATCTGTAAAGATAAGCCAAAGGAGTGTATCCGGTTCTTTCGACCAGAAGTTGTCCTTCGGGTGAAACTCTTCGTCAATAATGTGGGATTTCGTCT
>CAZATZ010000193.1:0-3805 GCA_964488175.1 uncultured Spirochaetales bacterium | reverse complement strand
TTTCCCCTCTCTTGGCGAATCATACCTCTATTATCGTGAACTTAGCCCCCCGTCTAAAGAGAAAAATTACCCCCTCTTTTTGAAATAGATCGGTTTTCCCAAGACGTCAAGTCCCCCTCTTCTGACCGTATTCTCCTTAAAAAGAGCGTTGATCGCCTTAAAATTCTGAGGAGATGACGTACGAGACCCCCATAAAACTCGTCTTGGGTTCGTCTTGTTTCGCCAGTCGACGTGATCTTTCGCCGCAAAGAGAGGTTGAAGATCGAGTTTATTTCTAGTTACACTAAATCCCGCTACCCTGACGTAGTACGGTTGACTCCCGTCGTGGGGGGTGAGGTGTAAGATATCCTGCTTGTAGAGCGTGAGGAGTTTTTTGGCACTGGGGTGGGGACGAGCAAACTCCTCTCTCTGGTTCTTCAATAGTTGCGTCTCAAAGTAGGTGTAGAAGTGGGAGACGAGATCTCTCTTCTCTCCCGTTTTTTCCCTCTTTTCTTCCCTCTTTTCTTGCTTGCTCGGCATCTGCCAAATAAGAGCGCAGGCGTAGCCATCAGGCGCGTAGCCCTTCTGAACTGGACTCCCACGGTAGTAAGCCTCTTGGGCATTCATCGCTGTACTCGGCGAGTGTATCGGGAGGGGAAATGCAATCTGAGAGTTGGGAATAAATTTGACCCTTCGAATCCCCTCTCTCTCGCTAAACTCCTTAATCTTCTCTTCCCACTTACCTGGCTCCTCAGCCAACTCTCTTAACTGAGCTTGAAGTTTTTCGTCATAAACCCGTTTAATTTCGTTCTCTTTCAAGCTCTCTAGTGGCTCTTTGTGGGTTGTCCAAGAGAACTCTCGGTAAGTCATCTCCTTCGTCGAGTACTCGGGTTTCTCTTTAAGGAGTGCCTTTTTCTTAGCATTAAAAGATTCTGGTTTCTGAGACGTTAAGAGATCTTTTAGCTCTCTATCGATGAGATCATGTCCCTCCTTTAACTCGGAGAAGGGGATCGTTCTTTTACGAAAACTGATCCCCATCGCCGTGTCTTTAAAGAAGGGGCCGTTATCCCCGTGCTCTGGTTTAAAGGAGATCAAGATTTTATCCAACATCGCCTCCATCTCACGGTGAGAGAGGGGAAAGTCGGGGAGTTTTAACTCTATCTTATCCTCCTTAACTCTCGTGTGAAGACTCTCCCCCCCATACTCGTCGATCTTGCGGTTTAAGAGAGCCATCTCTTTCAGGTAGCGGGGGGTCATAAGCCCTACCACCGCTGCGTCGATAGCGTGGTGGCGGTGATCACTCCGATTTTTCCGCCACCGTCTCTCGACCTCTGTCTTACCGTTATTGAGAAAGTAGTTGAGTGAGAGAGAGCCACGTATCATGTCGGTCAAAATCCCTGGAGAGAGATTGATCTTTGAGTAGGGACAGATCGCCGCTAGATACTGACGAGCGAGACGGCTGATATAGGCGGTGTCGTTACCGTGTCTCGCTAAAAACTTCTTCTCGTCTTGAAACTTCTCTAGCGCATCTTGTGCAAATCGTTGACGCTTAACCGGCTTGATCTTGCTTATCATGATGCGTTGCTGGAGTGATTCCCACTCCTCGCTATTCTGAGAAAAGGCATCAAAGGGGGAGCGGTTTCCCTTTCTCTGATTACACTGGCGATGAACCACCGTCTTGTTACTCATCGAGTCGTCCATCGTCTGAGAAAAGGGGAGGATGTGATCGACCTCTGTCTTCTCACTCAACAACTGCGAAAAACTGATATTCTCTCCGCAGTAGAGACAGTTATGGGTTGTGTTGATCTGTAGCTCTTCCCACAACTTGTACTTCTGTCTATCTTTACGACTGGGGTAGGTAAACCCGTTCTCTCGGTAGATCTTGTTGATCCGTTCATTCTCTTTTAGCCCTTTTTTCTGCTGTATTTCGATATTTTTACGGCTATCACGACTCGCCTTTAACTCTCTCGTCGCCTCCACCACGATCTGCGACGGTCTCCCGTACCGTTCGATGAGAGCGTTGACGACCCTCTCTAACTGGCGTAAAGCGACGTGAACTCGGGGGTTCCCAATCTTACCAAACTCTCTCTCATCAGCGTCGACGCTCCTGTTGGGATCGTCCTTGCGGTAGACATCGACACACGCTCGATTTAAAATCTTTCCGTAGTAGGGTAAAAACTCCTCTAGCTCCCCCTTGTAAGCGTGATCACTGTGGTGCCAACCGAGCGACTCACACGCCTGAGTGTAGCTCTCTTGCTCTCTCTGCATCCTCTCATTGAGTTGGCGCATCGCCCGAGTCGAGAGACGACCCACCCCTTTGACGAAATCGATCTTTTTTACCGTCTGAATCTGCTCTTTTGATGCCCCCTTTTCTAAGAGGTAATTCTCAAGTTTCTTCTCATTCTTAATCTCGGGAGAGAGGAGGTCTTCGACGATCTCGTCTTGCTCTTCGGCAGAGAGGGTAAACCAGAGACTCCCCAAACTCCCTTTTTTTTGCATCTCAACGGAGGTCTCATTTCCCACAAGACCCTTTTTTGTCTCCGACTCAAAGTTAAACTTCCCCCCCGCAGGAAGATCACACTCTTTGGCTATCTTGCTAAACGCTAGACTCTTCTGACGTTGTAAGAGATCGAAGATCTTCTGCTTCTCAGCGAGACTGAGTTCGACCCCGAGCAACCCCTTTTGCGGATCTTGATAACGCAGATCGTGGAGCGTCTGTAAAATTCGAAAATTTTGAAACGAGGGCATCGCCTTGTAACCACGTGGCTCATCGGGGAAAAACTCACACCGTCCCCGATCTTGCTTAGCCAACGGTCTCTGAGAAAAAACAGTACGACACAACTTATCCCAAGGGATATCGGGGTGATCTCCCTCCTGTCGCTTTCGGAGGCAATTCCACTCGTTTAAGTAGATCTCTCTATCGGCGCGGTAGGGCGAGTTTTTATGAAACCGAAGGCGAACCTCATCTCTTTGCTGAGAGTAGAGAAACTCTCCCAACGTACTCATTTCCCCCTCTTTTATCTCTTTTTTTAAAAGAGCGATACCATCGTGAAATTTTTTGTCGTCGCTGGCACTCTCAGCATCGACCTCTTGTGCTTTAGAGATTCGGTTACTCTTAAACCCCCGTCTCTGTCCCAGCTGTAGCAAGACTCTGCCTAACTCATGCGCACTCAACGTTCGTCTTAAACCCTCGTATCGCAACTGGTAGGGGTTGGTAGAGTCGAAGAGCGTCTTTATCTCATCTTCACCACTCGGTAAGAGGTTGCACTGTTGCAAGAGATGAAAGAGGCTACTCCGTCGTCTCTTACCGCGCATCCTCAACCGACGAGCGCCCCTCGCGTTCCGACGTGTCACGGCGAGAGATTCCCCCGACGGATCACAACCGTCACTAAAGATACGCACCCCCATATCGGCGAGAGTCTCGACCTCTCTCTCTCCCAACTTCCAAATCGCCCAACCGATCGAGTTGGTTCCTAGATCTAGTCCTAACCGATATTTCATCTCTCTCTCCTTTGGGTACTCTGTTTTTAAAACCCGTTTTAACGTTTTAGAGGTGTCCTAGCATCTGACTAAATACTTTGACAAAAAAAAACCACCGCGTGCGGTGGAATTTCATTTTACAGCACGCCCAAGGGGCAATGCTTTGTTAACGGGTTGACCTATTTCCTAAGGTTCCTAGCAACAGATTATCACACTTCTAACTCTTTGTCAAGAATTTTGTTTGATAAAATAAAGGGTACCCTAAAGGGGGAGTAGATCCGCCTCGTTTTGGAAGAATGGGGACAAACAGGACAGTCGAGAGAAGATGTCCTCCACTCCAAGAGAC
>CAZATZ010000192.1:0-3819 GCA_964488175.1 uncultured Spirochaetales bacterium | reverse complement strand
GATTTATGGATGCGGCAAAAGATATGGCCGATAACCCCGACGAGGTAGACGAGAAAATTGAAAGAGCGGATAAGCTTTTAGAAAAGGTAAAGAGTGGCCCTATCGGCAAGGTCTACGACGATCTTCTCTTGATGTTTTCCTTGATTCGTGATGTCATGACAAAGAGGTATCCTCACTTTCCCTCCAAGTCATTTCTTCTCGTCCTCGCTGCGGTGCTCTACTTCGTCTCTCCTATCGATACTATCCCTGACCCTATCCCAATTCTCGGATGGTTGGACGACACGATTGTTATCGCTCTGGCGATGAAGGTGATACCGCTAGATTTAGAGCAGTATCGAGAATGGAAAGAGAGCACGCAGGAGGATGGTTCACGGGATGTATCCCTAGTTTAGGAGAACTTTTTAGAGATCGTCCAATGAGGCGGAAGAGTTATCGATAGAGTACGATCGATGAAGTTCTATCGATGAAATTTTGCCCCTTCCAGAAAGGAAGAGCAAAAGAAAAGGAAGGTAGTTATGTTTCCAGGTAAAATGAATTTTATTCCCCCTTACCGTGACCCAATCTCACGTCGTAAACTTCTACGCCTCGAGAAAGAGGAGTGCGAATTTTTCAAGAAAGGTCTCATCCCCGGAACGGGAAAGTGCTGTTTTAAGGGTGAGACGGATGAAGATGGAAATCACACGGACTGTATGTGTGTTAAATTATTCGATTTGCGGTGCTATTGAGATGGTAAGGAGTTTTTAGAGGTGCCATTTAAAGATTCCCTAAAGACGGCAAGCGATCGCAAGACCTTTGGGAACTAGCTGAAGAGTGAGTTCGTACCGATCGTCTCTCTTTACATCAACGGTTTGTAGCTCTCCATCGATGTGAAAAAGGATGGGTTGAGTAGAGGAGATAACGATCTCTTCGGCTTCATAGAGAGAGACGGGGAGAGGTTTTGGGTGAGAAGATCGTCTTCGTCGCCTCCGCTTCTCTGCCCATTTATTCAATTTTTCCAACTTCCCCTTCCAGATAGTAGAGAGACAAGGAATTTCGAAAATCGGTGGGTTACGGTATTGGTAGAGGTAGACGGGAAGTGTACGCGAGGTGGGGGAGGTATTCGGACAGATAGCAAATTTGGCGGCAAAATAGGGCCGTAGCCCCACCACAAACATCGTAGGAGAGAGTGTCAATATTTTCTCCTGAAACGGTGCGGTGCTGAGGGGGGGATTAGAGGAGGTATTTCCGACCGCAACTTGTCGCCCCGTGCGGAGAGTTATCTGGAGTACGGGTAACGAACTTTTGCCAAACGAGAGGGCAAATCCGTAGCGAAATCCTTGGTATAGATAGCTGAGAACACCGGGAAGAACACCCCCCTTGTGCGGGCCAAAATTTCGTTTGACACGATCTCTTCCCTTGAGAACCTCTGCATCATACCCAGTTCCAAAGAGTTGCCCGTAAAGGGTTTTTCCTGAGAACGTCACCCTCAAAAGAGAGACGAGAAGGTAGGAGTCTTCGCTATAAAGTCTCATTGCGTGGTGGATCTGAGCCGTGATAGGTCTGGGGACGAGGTAGGAGTCTTGATAACCGTTGCCAGAACCACCACGGAAAAATCCGAGTCGCTTGCTCGTCTTATCTTCGAGCTGAGAGTGCAGAGGGTACGCCGTGTTAATGGCGAGATTGATACTTCCGTCCCCTCCCCAAATAAAGAGGTACTTCTTAGAGGAACGGTAGAAATCTTCGACACACTCAACAAAATGCTCTTCGTCACGGGAGGTCATAATTGTCTTGATAGGCAAGGTTTTGAGTAGCTCTTTGAGGAGTTTTGCCAATTGCGGGTAGCGAGAGGGGTTGATGAGAACGTAGATCCCCTCCGTGGGCGGATCAACCACTCGATTTCTTTTAAAGCGGAAAAAGAGAGAGGGGAGTCTTAATTTTTTAATCATTAACTTATCTTTTATATCTTTAAGAGAATATTTCAAGGGAAAGGAACTTTTTTTAGCAAATATAAGAGAGATAAAAGAGGTTTCAAGGTACCTCTAAAAAGTCGCCCCCGTATTCTAGTAACAGACCCTCCCCTCTGAAAAGACTAACTCTCCCCCTTTGTAGACCTCTTTGGTGTGATTAATCCCGAAATGGTAGATGATGTAATCGATATTCGGTGCCTCAAAGAGGACAAAATCCGCCTCTTTTCCTACCTCCAGCGTTCCCACCCTGCTCGCCCTGTTTATCGAGTGGGCGGCGTTGATGGTTACCGCCGTGAAGACCTCCTTGGGGGTCATTTTCAGAGCCTGTGAGCCGAGTTGCATGATAAATTGAATGTTTTCCGTCGGAGACGATCCAGGGTTGTAGTCCGTCGAAAGAGCGACGGCAACTCCCGTGTCTATCATCTTTCTGGCGGGTGCGTAGGCTTTTCCTAGATTAAAAGAGGTCGCAGGAAGGATGTCGGCGATGACCCCTTTTCGTGCCATAAGCTCTATCCCCTTATCGCTGATAGCCATGAGATGATCTCCCGAGATAGCACCCACCTCCGCTGCGAGTTCTGCCCCCCCTAAAGAGACGATCTCATCGGCGTGTATCTTCACTTTATACCCAAGTTTTTTCGCCGCTAAGAGAATCTTTCTTGTTTGATCGACGGAGAAGACCCCTTCTTCACAAAAGACATCACAAAACTCGGCGAGTTCCTTCTCCTTGACGATGGGTAGCATCTCTATGATCTCGTCTACAAATTTATCTGGATCTCTCTTGTACTCGACAGGGACTGCGTGGGCGCCTAAAAAGGTAGAGGCGATCTCAATAGGATGATTTTTGTTGAGGTTTTTTGCGACTTCGAGCTGTTTTAACTCCGTCTCCAAATTGAGAGCGTAACCGCTCTTCGCCTCGATCGTTGTCATACCAAACCCCAGCATGATATCGAGACTCCTCTTCGCCTTCTCATAGAGGGCTTCGGGGGTAGCCGCTCTGGTAGACTTGACCGTACTCAAGATACCCCCCCCTTGATTCAAGATCTCCATGTAGGGGACTCCCGCTAACTTCTTCGCAAATTCATTCTCCCGACTTCCCCCGTGGACTAAGTGCGTATGCGGGTCTATCAACCCAGGGGTGACGGTGAGACCTCTTGCGTCTTCTAGGCGAGTACTCTCCCCCACAAGGCTACTCTCTACCTCTCCCACTCCTACCGCCACTATTTTTCCGTCTTTTACGGCGAGATAACCGTTTTCTAGTATCTCGATATCGTCCATCTCTCTGCCCGTACGTGGTTGATTGCTCCCAGCCATCGTCACCAACTGCCCTATATTTTTCAGTATAAAATCAGACTCCATCTTTTCCTCTCCTCCCCCGTTTTTTATCCTCTCTTTTCTGAACATCTCTAAAAACCCTTTTCTGAAATCGACTTTTTAGAGGTACCCTTTCTATTGTATTTCGATAGTCATCACGTGGCAAGAAGTTAAACTCTTACAAGGACAGGAAAAAAAGAGCAAAAAAAAGCCCCACCGTAGGAGGTGAGGCTTAAAAACATCTCTAAAAGAGGACTCCCTAAAAAGGAATCTCTCTTTAAAAAATGAAACTACATGCTAGAAATCACACGAAGGAAAACAGCTCCATTTCCAGGAAGATAATCAGCGTCATAAGCAGTATTACCTATTATTTCGGACGAAGGCTCTGCATTCGCATTAATATCAGAGTTGGCAGACGCCCAACCGAAGTAGAGAGTCACCGCAGAGGTATCAAAGACGAAAGAGGCCTCATAACCGGCGTGATCCATAAAGTCGTCATCAGCGTTGTTCTTCTCTTTGTAGGCAGCCTGTACGATGTCTGTAATATTAAATCCAAGAGCAA
>CAZATZ010000191.1:0-3869 GCA_964488175.1 uncultured Spirochaetales bacterium | reverse complement strand
GTGAAAGAATAGCTCTTTTTATCCGAGTAGATCGTGATCTTTTTTAGGAAAATACCGATATTTGAGGTATGAACTCTCAGTCAATTCCTCTTATCAAAAATTTGTATCTCTTCACCTCTCTCTTGCTTCTTGGAATTTTCTCTTGTCAGAGTACTCAATCTCCCCCGACTCTCGCTTTAGAGAGCGTCGGAAAAATAGACCTCAAAAAGTCACAGTCGAAAAAAAAATCACCCAAGAAAGCGAAACGAACTCTTCCCTTGATCTCTCAAAAAAATTTCTTAAAGGAGGAGAGAAAACTCGACCCAGCCTACGAGGCGTACTACACGTTCGAAGGAAATCGAAATAGTGAAGAGTTTTCAAGAATTACACGGAGGGCTCTCTTTAACTATATTGATATGAGAGCTTTTGGACTTCTCGATAATAACATCTCCATCCTCTCTCTAGACGAAGACGACCTCTGGATGGGGACTTGGTTGGGGGGGATTCTACGCTATTCAATCCCCTTAGGTCAGGCAAAACTCTTTGAAAAAGGAGAGAAGAGTCTCGCTGTCAAAAATATCGTCGATATCTCGGTGAAAGGAGATGATATCTGGATCACCGATTACAACAAGATTCGTATCTACAACAAAGGTAACGGAAAATGGAGATCACTTCCTTCGGGAGGAGAGAGAGTCGGAGCCTTCCTAACCCCCCCCGTTTTTCAAGGGGAAGACCGTGTCATCTGGGGAAGTGCCCGATACGGAATTCTCCAATACACTCCCAGCGGTTGGGAGACGTTGAATCCCTCTTTTGCTCAAAAAAAAGGGGAGATCGTCCAAATTCTCTACGACGATAGAGAGTACGGTCTCATGGGGGGAACCACTCGCAACGGATTACTCACCAGTGACACAGGGCTAAATCCACTAAAAGAGAGATTAAGTTTAGAGGGGATTAATGATATTGTCTCAGATCGATTCTCCCTCTATATCGCCACGAACCAGAACGGTCTTATCGCTTGGCACCGAAAGAAAAATAAGGCAGAATCCATCGATTTATCGAAATGGGGAGAAAACTTCAACCAAGTCAGTTCACTCTTTCTCAGCGATGCCTATCTCTTTGTGGGAACGAACGGGGACGGTGTTCTTGTTTTAGAGAGGAGGAGTAATCGTTGGATTCCCCTCGGATTCAAAGAGGGATTGATCGGGTTAGACATTAGCTCCTTAATCTACCGAAATGGACAGCTTTTTATCGCGGCCCTAGGACAGGGAGTGACGATCGTTGATTGGGATGAGTATGTTCGCTCCCTTAAAGTTTGAGTTTAACTACAAACTCATCCGACGATACGTTGCGATGGAGTTTACCCTCTCCTTTCTCATCGCCTTCTCCTTTCTTTTTTTCGCTTTTTTCGTCAACCAACTCCTCCTCATCGGGCAGGAGTTGGGGTCTAAAAACGTCCCAACGATAACCATTGTTCGACTTCTCATCTACGCCACTCCCAATATCCTAAACTTTACCTTTCCCTACGCCGCTCTCGTGGGAACTTTTATGGCTGTCGGTCGCCTCTCTTCAGAGAATGAGGTTCTGGGGATGCTCGTCTGTGGTGTGCCTCGCATTCAGATTGTTGTCCCTCTTCTACTGATGGGGGTCTTGGTCGCCGTCCTTTCGTACGGGGTCAATAACTATCTTTTACCGGTTGGCAACCTCAAATATCGAGAACTCTTGCAAGAGCTTTTAATCGCCCAACCCGAGATCGAATTGACCCCCTACTCGGTGAAACAGAACGATAACCAGACGATCGTGACATCGGAGGTAACGTCCGAAGGGGTCTTTATCGATCTCTTGATCTTCGACAAAGATGAAAAAGATAACCAGAGAACTATCCTCGCCAAAAAGAGTCAGGTTCAGAAATTGGATTCTAAGAACGGGGGGATCTCGATCGTCATGAGAGACGTCTTCATCCTCTCCCCCTCGCAGGAGGAGATCGGCAGTTACAACTACCAGACGGCGAAACGACTCGAGTACAACATTCCCCTCGACCAACTAACCAAAGAGCTTCTACAACCCGGTCCACGAGATCTTCCCTCCCGAGAAGTTAGGAGCTATCTCAACCAGCTAGAAGAGGAGAAAAAGTCGCTGGATAAAGAGAATTTTCGGGATCTGGATCGTCTCTATTCCAACCTAGGAAGCCTCTACTCTCAGACAACTCTTCCCCAAGGAGCGGATTTGACGTTGGAGATGGGAACCCTTCTCAGCGAACAAGAGGCTCTCTCCTTCATCGAGCCTGCGACACGAGAGTATCGCAACTGGAAATTGGAGTTCTTGCAAAAATTTACCCTGCCGATTGTGAGTATCCCCTTTGTTCTCTTGGCCTTTCCGTTGGGGTTGATGGCTAGACGTAGCGGACGCTCGGTCGGGTTTCTACTGGGGATTATTTTCTGCGTCTTGCACTGGTCTCTTTTGGCGGTTAGTCGCATCTTCGGGTTTAAATTTCTCTATTTTCCCATCTCGGCGATCATGTGGTCGCCCGTTGCCTTCTTCTTCTTGCTCGCTGCTACTTGGTACGTCAAACCGGCGATTGAGCATATCAAACTAAAGAGAGCGGGAAGAATCTAACGGTTCCCCTCTCGCTTCTCTCACCCCTTCCCCTCTCAAACTTCCCTTCGCCTCTCAATAAATTATCTTTTGTTATTCTTGTGCTATTTTTATAAAAAATACTCTAAAGGGGTTTTCTAAAAGTTTTTTTCTCTTAGAATATGATTTTATAGTCATGTGTAGAATTCTTTTTAAACATAGTAGAACCTAAAGCGGAGTAAAAGAGAAAAAGAAGATGGTAGAGATCTTAAAACTCATCGGAAATGAAAATCGAATCCGAATTCTCCATCTCCTCTACCACAACGGTCAGACGTGTGTCTGTCAGTTAGAAGAGGGACTCTCTCTCAACCAATCAAATCTATCGAGACACCTTATCAAGCTGAAGAAAAGAGGACTTATCATCGCTGAGAAGAGATCCCCGTGGGTCGACTACTCGATCTCAGAGGTCTTCTTGAAGGAACACCCATATCTAAAAGAGATATTAGAGAGAGTTGATGAGGAAATTTTCAACGAAGATCTAGAACGAATGCGTCGAATAAATTGTTAGTTTAACGCCCCCCCCCTTGCCATAAAAAATACAAGAAGAGAGCTAAAATTATAGATAAATTTAAGCATTTTTTTACCGCTATACATGATTTTTAAATCATATATAGCTATATAGAAGTCGTATTACAAGTTGTATCGAAGTCGTACCAAGAATCCATTGATAAAATGGAAGAGAGAGGATAAGAGATGAAACAAACAGTTCCCCCCCCCATCAATTTTTTTGAGCGCTACCTAACCCTCTGGGTCATCGGTTGCATGATTGCTGGAGTCTTAATCGGTCAATTTTTACCGTCGATTCCAGCGATTTTAGGACGATTTGAATACGCTCAGATCTCCCTGCCTATCGCCGTTCTTATCTGGCTGATTATCTATCCGATGATGCTCAAGATCGATTTTAAAAGCGTTATTAACGCCTCCAAAAACGTCAAAGGTCTCGCAATCACGACGAGTATCAACTGGCTAATCAAACCGTTTACCATGTACCTCTTAGCCTTCCTCTTCTTCAAGGTTATCTTTCGTAATCTTATCGAGACAGATCTCGCAGAAGAGTACCTCGCTGGAGCCGTTCTCTTGGGTGCCGCCCCCTGCACCGCCATGGTCTTTGTCTGGAGCAAGCTAACTCAGGGAAATCCAGCGTACACGCTCGTTCAGGTCGCCGTCAACGATCTTATTCTCTTGGTTGCGTTTGTTCCGATCGTCGGTCTCCTCTTGGGTATCTCACAGTTAACCGTCCCGTACGACACCCTCTTTCT
>CAZATZ010000190.1:0-3869 GCA_964488175.1 uncultured Spirochaetales bacterium | reverse complement strand
TTGAATCGAGTGTTGCGTTTAATTTGGTAGTATAGGTGATAAAATAGGGGTGGGTGATAAAATAGGGCAGGTTATCGATGAGAGGTCACGACTAAGATAGTCCAGAAGTCCCCACCTCATTAGGAATTTTGTCTGAAGAATTTTGTCTCTCATTGTGTGTGGACATACCAACATATTTTTCCACACCCGTCTTTTTTTATCTGCCAGTAGCAGGTATTGACGACAATTCCGTCGTTGTCGATTATTTTACAGGGAATATTTTGCCAAAGAGTCGGCGGGGTAACCTTTTGCTCATCCCTCGCCTCTGTTTTATTATTTAATAGAGATCGCATAACTTTTTCCTTTTCCTATTTTAATAAATATTAAAAAATTTACTTCAAGAAAATGGGTAAGAAGTTGACACTTTTTTTTCTTCAAATATTGCGTTTTTTTCGTTATGTACAAAAAATATAGAAAATATGACCTAGAGAAAATGGTAGATGAGAGGACGATCAACGCTATTTTCGACCCCCTTGTCATCCCTGCAAAAAAGAAGAAGGCTTTAATTTTAGGAGGGCACCTCGGAGACAATCCTCTCTTCTTTTGAGAGAGAGATAGAATTAAGAAGACGAAATATCTATAATTCAGCTCCGTGGATTCTGTCAAACCGTTTGTTGGGAACTTCTCAAAAGTCGATTTCATAAAATATAGAGTGTGGTGATGTTGAAAAAAAAAATAGGTTCGGGAATATCTCTTTTGCTCCTTCTCTCCTCTCCTCTTTTTACTCAGGAAGCTGAGAGTTTTTTTCAATCTCTCTCCCCCGAAGCAAAAAAAGAATTGAACGAGAACGGTTCTGTTTTTCGCTACGACAAGAAGGGGAGAGGCCCTATTTTCTTACCCCTAGACTCGGAGCGTGCTGTTAAAGAGATCTATCAAGAGGTTGAACCCAATACCTTTGTTGAGGGGGTCTATCGCCTAGAACTTCCCGTAAAAAACGGGACTAAAGAGGAGAATTTACTTTTTATTTTTAACGCTCTTTTAGAGTTAAGAGCTCTCGACGGCACCCCGTATTTTTCAAATCGACGACAAAAATACGTTCCCCTCTTCTCTCAAGTTTACCGAGTTGACCAACCGAAGAGGGGGGGGATGCAATTACCGGATGAGAAGGTTCTTACCCTACCTAGCTCAAAGTCTATCTATCTACACCTAAAAGAGAATCGTCTAGGGGCGGCTTTCTATCAGGTCGATTACCTCGCCGATCAAGAGAGAGGGGAGATGATTTTTGTGATGAAAAATATAGACACCTTGCGGGTTGTCTTTCCGGTTGTTAAGCCTGAAAAGATGGCTATTTTGATCCAGCTCTTTCTTCTCGATAATGAATTAATTCTTTATGGCTCCGTCAGTGTGCAATTTTCTAACGAAGGATTAGTGAATTCGTTGATGGATCCCTACTTCTCTTTTCTACGGCGACTCCAAGCCTACACAACGTGGCTGGCGAACTCACTCTATCAGAGAGAGGAACTCCCTCCGAAAAATCCGACGGCGATTGAAGATTAAATCCTCTTTTAAGAGGTACCCTTCGTAAGACTATCTCCCTCTGTTTTCAATCTTTAGAGATCGTTTTTATGTGGTATATTTTGAGTCTCTCTCTTTTCTTTCCTTGAAAAAACTGTATTATAGCGGTCGAGGATGAGCCACTCTTTTGTTAAGGTCATCTCTAAAAAACCCTTTTTCATTTCTAACTTGATCTTTTCTGTTAATCCTGCGTCACTGAAATACTCATTTAGCACCGTGGTAAATCTCGGCTAAACTTCGTTTTCAGTTCCTTGACTGGACAGAAAATATCTTCGTTATCTTCTGAAATCGACTTTTTAGAGGTATCCTTAAGGATTTCTTAGAAAGCGGTATATTTCTATCGGTTGTGCTATAAGGTGTTCTCCTTATGGGTCTCTTTATGTATTATGTATTACGTATTCTTGGAATCCTATTTCGATAATTTAAGAGACCCAGAGAGGCAATCGGGAATTCTGAGGAAGTCTGAAGATAGAAAACGGAGGAAGAAAGGCACTTAGTCGTATGGATTTTCGCCCTCGAGAATTTTTATTTGAACCCCCTTCGAGATGACGATTCGAGATGCCCTGTTCTTATTGATATGAAAATAGAAAAAAACTCGATTTTTGCTCCTTCTATTCTCTCCGCCGATTTTGCGAAAATGGCGGAGGGTGTTGATCTTATCCACCAAAGTATCGCCTCCTACATACACATTGATGTCATGGATGGCTCTTTTGTCCCCCCCATTACCTTTGGGGCAAAGATGGTCGAAGATATTCGTTCTCTCAGCGACAAAGTTTTTGATGTTCATCTCATGACGGAGAATCCAAGCGCTCACTATCTTGATTTTGTTCAAGCGGGGGCGGATATTTTGACCTTCCACGTAGAGGCTGTGCGTCACGCCCACTCCGAAATTCAGCAAATCCATAAGCTAAACTGCAAAGCGGGGATTTCACTCGTTCCAGCAACTCCTCTCTGTGCGGTTGAAGAGATACTTCCGTACGTCGATCTCGTTCTTATTATGGGGGTAAATCCAGGGTTTGGAGGACAGTCTCTGATTCCTGAGACTCTACAAAAAGTGTCCCGTCTAGAGGAGATAAGACGAAAGAGAGGGTTAGACTTTCAAATCTCTTTTGACGGCGGAGTCAATTCGCAGACGATCTCTTCGGTTAAAGAGAGTGGTGTCGATGTTATCATTACTGGATCGGCCTTCTTTGGAGCGAAGAATCCAATAGCACTCTTAAGGCAGTGGAGAGATGAGTCTTGAAAGAGAGGGATGAGACGTTAAGAGAGGCGTATACTCTTCTTCGCAAAGGGCATTTTAAAGGGGTTGTTCGACTACTTGAACCCAAGATCCCTCTCTTTCGAAATGATATTAACTACTATCGAATTATCAGCCGAGCGTATTTAGAGATAAGTGATCTAAGTGCTGCTGAGACCTATTACAATCGACTCTATGCGACCGATCAGCGGACGAGTGATACCCTGCTAGCCTTGGCTCTCATTGCGTTGAAAAAGGGAAATCGTCGGCGAGCCATCGAGTACTGGTTGGAGACAGAGGAGATCGATCTAAAAAATCCCCACGCAAAATACGGTTTGGCTCTCTTGCGAAAAGAGAGTCGTCACGACGATCTGATTGTTCTCTCTTCGCACCAACAAAACCGGCTAATGCCAAAAATTCCTCCGTATAGAAGGGGGCTCTACCTCTGGGGAACTCTCAGCGTTGTGGCTCTTTTTTCTTCCTTCTTGGTTTTCTTTGGTCTCGATCTTTTTCAAGGGAGACAAGGAGAGAAAGAGAGTCTTTCTGCTCAGCAAATGGAAGAAAAGCGTATCTTGCCTCTATTAACCGTCGAAGAGCAGGAAAATCTCGTTGCCTTTTCTGGGGAGTACCCCATTATGCTTAGCAGTGAAGAGGTACGAAATATTTACGAACAGTTAAACCGTGCCTTTTTAGATAAAAATGATAGTGTTGCGCAGAGATGGATCAATGAGATCAAGCTTTCAAACGCCGAGACAAAGATTAAGGAGCGAGCGAAGCTCCTTGAATCTCGATTAGACGAGAGACCAAAGATGATGGATAAAACCCCCTTTACTTACGAGGAGGTTGTTCAAAATCCCGTTTTATATGAAAAGAGTTTCGTTTTATGGGCGGGGCGGATCGGGAATTTACAGTTAAATGAAGAGAGAGGAGTCATCGAGTTCAATCTACTGGTTGGTTATGAAGATCAGAGAGTTCTCAAGGGCGTTGTTCCCGTCTCTCTTGATTTTCCTGTTCAACTCGAGAGCGAGAGACCTATTCGTGTCTGGGGTCAGGTTCTTTTGGACAAGAGTAAGAGTAG
>CAZATZ010000189.1:0-3914 GCA_964488175.1 uncultured Spirochaetales bacterium | reverse complement strand
CTCTTATCCCCGTCGTCGACAAAGAGAAGACGCTCAAAGGAGCCATCTCAATAGAGGAGCTAACCCATTTCTTCTTACGTTCTTACAAAGAAGGGAGTTCGGGTAAGATGTTTTACCACTTCTCTCTTAAAAATCTCAAAGAATCGATTCCTGGAAAATTCTTCCAAAGAGGAAGAAAAAAAGATTTTTACTGTCCTCTTGTTCTTGCGACGGTTATCAGCAGTGAGTTAGAGGAGCACATCGAGAGTCTCGAAGCTAAACCAATTTTACTCTGTGGATTTAGACCAAACAGCATCCGAATAGGGGTCAAGTTACAACTTCCAGCGATCATTTTAATCAACTACACACCACGAGAGGAACTCCCTCTCCTCTTAGAGGGATTTAAAGGGGCTGTTTATCAATCAAACTTAGACTCGTTTGAGACATTAAGACGGGTTCAACTCAGTGTACCAGTGCAGTACCTAATGAATCCCTCACCCAAGGTTATCACGCCAAATTCTCGGTTTAAAGAGACAAAAAAGACTCTCTTAGAGTCGGAGACAAACGCTCTCATCGTGGCGGAAAAAGGGAGATATCAGGGCGTCATCGGTCGGAAAAATATCATCGACCGCCCCAGACACAAGGTAATTCTTGTCGATCACAATGAGCCGTCTCAGTCGATCGACGGAACCGACGAGAGTGATATATTGGAGATTATAGATCACCACCGCTTCGCCCCCCTACCGACTTCTGAGCCGATTTATATCTACTCTCAAATCTCGGGGAGTACCTGCTCTCTTATCTACCGCCACTTTAAGAACGAGGGAGTTCGTATTAGTAAAAAAATTGCTGGTCTCCTCCTCTCGGGTCTCTTTTCCGACACTCTTTTACTCCAATCAGCGACGACCAGCAAACAAGATCAAGACATCGCCAAAGATTTAATGAGAATTTGTGGGTTGACGATCAACGACTACGGAAAGCTGATGCTCAGCTCCAGCCCCTCTCTTTCAGAATCTGACCCCGCCGAAGCCGTAGCCCGAGATTTCAAAGAGTATGAGTCAGGGGAGATTCAATTTGCGATCACACAGATAGAAGTCATGGCGTTAAACGACTTAGAAGAGGTCTACAAAAAATACCAAGACGCCCTCAACCGATTAAAAATCTCGAATAACTTAGACTTTGTCGCCTTGATGATTACCGATGTTCTCAAGGTAAACAGCGCCCTTTTACTCACCCCTTTTGAGATGGTTGAAGAGAAATTAAGTTATGAGCGTTTAGAAAAAAATCTCTATTTTATGCCAAAGATCATGTCACGGAAAAAACAACTTTTGCCAGAAATCCTCTTTACTTTAGGAGAGGAGTAAAACAGATTTTTTATACTCTTATAAAGAGTACCTCTCAAATGAAATGGGTATTTAAACCGAGTCATCATAAAACTTGGAATTGACGGAAACGATCGAGTTAGGAAAAGAGACATAAAATCAAGCGAGAATCCTTCCCTCTTTCTCTTCACCTTTTAGAAAGCGGCTCTCTTAAACCCTAGATGACGAGCGTTTAGAAAAGGGTGTTAGAGGCGTTCGCCCTTAAAATGAGAAATTTTAATTTATGATAGCTCTACAAATCTTTTACTACACTCTCCTTTTTGTAAATTCTTATTTTTTACTCCTCACAATTGTAAATTTTATCTACATCCGTGTGACGACAAAGAAACCAAAACCGTTTGCGGCTGAGGAAGAACCCCTTGTCTCGGTTATGATTCCCACGAGAAACGAAGAGAACAATATTGGGGAGTGTGTAAAAGGACTTCTTGAGCAAGAGTATCAAAACTACGAGATACTGATAATCGACGATAATTCAAGCGATCAGACCCCTCAAATCCTCGCCGATCTAGAAAAAGAAGACTCTCGAGTTCGAATCTTCAAAGGGAAAAAATTAAAAGAGGGGTGGTTTGGGAAACCGTACGCCTTGCAGCAGTTAAGCGAGGAGGCCAGAGGTGAGTATTTCCTCTTTGTCGACGCGGATACTCGTCACACACCCCTGAGTATCTCTTTTTCAATATACAACACTATCTATCACAAGGTCGATCTTTTTTCGGCCTACCCCTACCATGATTGTCGCAAATTTGGGGCTCTGTTGACCATTCCCATCATGTATGTGATGACAAGTATCGCCCTGCCCCTCCCGACGATTAAGTACCTAAAACTAGCGCGAGCCTCCTTCTGTCTGGGGCAGTACTTCTGCATGAAGGCGGAGACGTTTCGAGCGGTAGACGGTTTTGAGAGGGTCAAACACAAGATAACAGAGGATAACGCCTTAAGCAAAGAGTTAAAGCGTTCAGGGTTTAAAAGTTGCTTTCTTGACGGTAAAGAGTACGTCTCCTGCAAAATGTATTCAAACTACCGAGAGGCGTTTAATGGGTTCGCAAAAAATATCTACTCGGAACTCGCTTTCAGTCCCTTTATCTTCTTTCTCGTCTGTCTCTTGATCTTTGTCGGTATCGGATACCCCTTGGTCAATACCATTATTGACTGGGTGAGCGGAAGACCCCCCAACCTACCCATCGTCCTCTCGTTTGTTCTCTTTAGCCTCAGCCGAATCGTCACAAACCTCGATCGCAAGGTTCCCCTTTGGAGTTTTATCTTCTACCCTATTATCTTTTTACAAATTTTTCTCATGGGGATTTACGACCCTTTCCTTCATATCTTTGGAAAAAAAATCGTCTGGAAAGGACGTTCTCTCGATGACTAAAAGTGGTAGGAAAATAGCGACAGAGGATCTCAGAGGTTAAACTCCAACCAGAAGAGAGAGCTTTTAGTACGCCCCTGTTCGAAGAAGAGAACGACGGAGAGAGGTAGATCCTTTTTTACCACACCGAGCGTATCTAACGCATCGCTCACCTCTTTGCGACTCCATCCAAGCGGAAAGCTCTTCCACTTTGCGAGAGGGTCTCCCCGTTCCCATTCGATCTCCATCGGTATCTCGTCTCCATCGAATCCGATCTCTATCTCTCGGACTTGGAGACCCGTTGGTATCGAATCAACTGGAAGGAGAAAGAGAACCCAGTAAAGAGATCCCGTGCGAGCACGCCGAAGGGAGAGTTCTAGCTCATCGCCGTTAAATTCAATGCGGGGGGAGAATTGACCCCAGTCGAGAGGGGTGGGAGTCAGTCGTATCAACTGCTCTCTCCAACTAGAAGAGTTCTCTTCGAGATACGCGTATAAAAGATACTCACTCTCTCTATTTAAATTTCCGATGGAACGCACAAGAACTCTCTCCCTCTCACTAAGGGCGAGAGAGTCTCTGTAGAGAGCGGGAATCGAGTAGAAATTATCTCGTGTTACGTCAAAAGAGAGATTCGCACTTACCAGAGCGACGTTAGCTCGCCCCTCTCCTCTAACCGCAAATCGAAGAGCTATCTCAGAATCCTTTAACGTGAGTGAAGAGGTCTCTACGAAGAGAGATGAATCCGTTATCACCTCTGGGTACCCCTTCTGCCAATCGACGGTCAA
The DNA here is from genome assembly GCA_964488175.1 of uncultured Spirochaetales bacterium. Lineage (GTDB taxonomy): Bacteria > Spirochaetota > Spirochaetia > SP-2023 > CAYRNA01 > CAZATZ01. The sequence goes on along the minus strand of CAZATZ010000189.1, from coordinate 426 downwards.
AGAGGTCTGACCCTCTTCTAAGACGGATTTACAGCTGATGAGGAGAAACAAAAAGGGGGTAAGCAAAAAGAGGATAAGTAAGAGGGGAAGAATCAGACGAAAAAAGAGGTTGTCAGAAGTATTGATATGAAAAGACATTTTTTCCACTCTATCATTCAGATGTCAAAATAGTCCAAGATGATCAAGATCCTTGAACGTGGGGGGGGATGACAGCGATGATACCCCTTTTCCTCATTAAAGAAGAGCCTCTCTTTCTGTCTCTTAAGTGAAGAGATTCCTCGATTTATTCCCCCGAACAAAAAAAATCTCCCCTCTGTTTTATGAGAGGAGAGGAGAGGAGTCTCTATTTGTTACTGGGGAGACAGCATAATGAGTGCAAGGACAAGTGGGATAATGAATACAATGACGAGTAGGATAATGAGTTGA
>CAZATZ010000188.1:0-3915 GCA_964488175.1 uncultured Spirochaetales bacterium | reverse complement strand
CTTCTCCTTATTTTGTTTTGCCTGCCTAAAACCACTCTGGATATCTTCTCCGATTAGTTCAACGCTGTCAACCGTGGAGGGGTAGGGAGTGTTGGGAAATTTATCGGTATCCCAGAGTTTTATCTCTTTTTGCGGTGAGTAATAGTACTCCAGACCGTAATTTGTAACGCCTTTTTCTAGTTTGGGAATCGGAATTGTTTGAAACTGAAACGGGAAGAGGTCTAATTGTTTACCCTCTTGCATTCTACTATTAATGGCTAAAAAATCTGGTAGGTGGATGAAAGGTAGATAGAGAAAAAGGACAAATGAGAAAGAGCACGAGATCGATTTTATCGAGGGGCGTCTGTCTCGCCATCGTTTTGTGTAGATGGTGGAGAGATTTAAAAGAGCGAGAGAGACAAGGAAAAGCGTTGGTAGAAAAAAGATGATATGGCTCAATCGAAAACGTGACATGATCAGAAACCAGTAAATTGCACTGAAAAAAATAGGCAAAAAGAGCCAAGTGAAATTTCGTAAGGAAGTAGTGCGAGTTTTTTTTGTGATGGGAAGGTAAAAAAGAGAGAGAAGATACCCTCCCAAGGAGGTTAAGAAAATGAGAAAGAGGGGGAGCAGTTTTTTACCGTCTCTACTTACCCTCTCTCCTATCCAACTCCAATTTTGCAAGCTTTCAGACCACCCCGATCCCGGGACTCTCGATAAGCCGGTCACCTGCGTGCTATTCCTTCTCGCCGTGTCAATATTTCCCCAGACCAACCCCAAGTCGGTTTGAGTTACGGGATAGAGTAGCATCCCAGTTTTTATGACGTTATGAATGATAAAGGGAACGAAGAGACAGAGGGCAACGGTGGCAAGTTTAATAAAGGGTCGGATACTTTTTTCTTTAGTAAGGACAAGAAAGAGAGAGAGGCAGAAAAGAGAGAAGGCGAAGACGGCTAAGCTCAGCCTTATCGTAACGCCAGTTACCGCAAGAATTGTGATATGGGTAAAGAAAATCCTCTCTCTCTCGAACAAGTAGCGAAGATAGAGGTAGCCGAGTTGTAACCCGAAGATGAAGATAGAAATATCGAGTAGGGCGTAAAATCTACGCCAGAATAGGATCGCAGTCACAAGAGAGAGAAGGGAGAAGATCGCTAAGGGGAGGTTTCTTCTCTTGTACTCCGCAAATCCTATAAAATAGTGGTAGATGGTATAGGCTGAGAGGAGGAGAGAGATAACCAAATTAAAGATAGGTTCGCGTAACCCCAAAGGAAAAAAAGAGGCAAGAGCGACAAGATTGTACAGGCTGCTGATATTGCCCAATCGATGGTGTAGATTCGTCAATCCAGGCAACGCAGAATAGGTATTGATAAGGCGGACAGCTTGGTAGTGATAGAGTCCCAAATCACCCGCTAAAGGGTATCCAACGGTACTTACGGTTATGAGGATGAGGATCACAACGAAGGGGATAAAAAATTTTCTCACAGGTAAAAAATCTGAGAAGAGATTTGATCCCATCGCTTTTACCTCTCTCACAGAGAGAACGCACCCATATATTCCCAGTAAGAGAGAGACGAGAGTGACGACCCAGTTGATGGGCAAAAAGAGATTGACCACGAAGAGTGAAGATGAAAGAAGGGCTATTCCGTACCACGGTAACAGTAAAAAAGAGGAGAGGGTAAATTTTTCTTTGGATAAAAAGCGAAAGAGAAAATATCCGAATCCCTGCACCGTGATATACAGAGCGAATAAGAAGAAAAAGCTATACGCAAGGGGGAAAAGGGATTGCATTATCGTGATACCCATGGTCTAAAATAATCTACGGTCTCTTTTGGAGCGGCAACGTCTTTGAGTACATAAATTTTATAATAGAAAAAGAGAGGGGGACAGAAGAATGGTCTTTTAAAAAAAAGAGGTGTTTTTGGGGGGATGACAGGTTTATCGAATGGAAAAGCGTTGTTAAGTGGGCTCTCAAACGGTTATTTGTGAAGATTTTTGGAGTTTTTTTAGAGGTTTTTTAGAGTGATAGACTCTTTTTTTGTAAGAGAATCAATCGAAATCCGTTATTTTTCTTATCTCGAATGATAGAAGAGAAAGCCCCTTTTCTGACGTAAAAAAACCGAGAGATAACCACTACGATAAAGGGGGTGGCTAATCTCTCGGCTTTTGGTGTTAGGAGGATCTCTTGAAAATCTATTGATGCTTAAAGATTGTTTTTCCCTCTTTTAGCGTCTCCAATACCTGTATGTCTTTGATCTCCATCGGATCTACTTCTAAAGGATCTCTATCTAAAATCGCTAAGTCGGCGAATTTTCCTACACAAATAGAACCCTTAACCTCTTCGTCAAAGTGCTGAAACGCGGCATAAATCGTCTGACTTTTGAGTGCTTCAAAAGGAGTTATCGCCTGCTCTTTTCCCAAGGTATACCCCGAACGGGTCTTTCTATTGACAGCAGTCCACATAGAAAACAGCGGTTTGGGAGGGAGTACGGGTGAGTCGTTGTGATCGCTAAAACTAAGACCAATTTTCTGTGCATGAGCCGTGTTTGAGATCATACTCGCTCGCTCTTCTCCAAAATTTTTGCGGTGCGTATCGCCCCAGAAAAAGATGTGGCTAGAGAAAAAGCTCGGATAGATTCCTAGTTCCTTCATCTTGTCTAGCTGGTCGGGTCTAGCCGTCTGGCTGTGGATGGCTACCGAACGGAGTTCTTTGGTAGGAGGCGTTCTTTTTTTTGCCTCTTCGTAGCAACGTAATAGTTGATCGGCGGCGGCGTCTCCATTGACGTGCGTCAAAAGGGTCGTGTTGTTCTTAAAACACTCTTCGATCGCTTTGATAACGACTTCGTCATCTTCGTAGATAGGATACGCACGATACTGCGGGTCATCGCCCTCTTTTCGTGGAAGATAGGGCTGAGTCATCCAAGCGGTTCTTCCTTGTGGAGAGCCGTCAAGAAAGATCTTTAAACCAGAAAACTTCATGCGTCCCTGCTTCTCGCCTATTTTCATTTTTTCTCGCCAGCTATTTTTCATCAGTAAGCCCGGATAACAGTGAAGATCTTGAATTAAGAGTTTTTGAGCAATGGCAAATTGATAAAGAGCGTATTCGTTGTCCCCTGGAATTCCATCATGTACGGTGGTGATACCATTTTTAGCGTACTCTAAACTCCCTTTTTTCAGCATTTCAGTCATGACTTCTGGTGTCGCAGGAGGAAAAGATTTTATCATAAAGGGCATCCAAGCCGTCTCCTCAAGGTAACCGCTGGGCGTTTTCCCGTCGTCCTCACGTCCAATAAAACCCCCTTCTGGATCGACCGAATCGCTGTTAATTCCCCACTGCTCCAACGCTTTCGTATTTGCTACCCCTAAATGTGCGGAAGCGTGTACAGCGACGACCGCTCTTTCTGTAGAGACTTTATCTAGGTCGTGTCTGGTAGGATGTCTATGCTCTTTTAATTCTTCGTGGTCATAACCCCACCCCACTAAAATTTCATTGTTATTGCTTTCGGCGGATTTTTTGAGAACTTGGATGATGTCGTCTATACAGGTCACGGTTCCTACGGGTGGAACAGAGATAGAGCCAAATAAAGAGGTTGAACAGACCATACTAAAATGAGAATGCCCGTCGACAAAACTAGGGATCATCGTCTTTCCCTTTAGATCTATCATCTCCGAGTCGCTCTCTTTGAGAGCTTTTATCTCATCGTTACTTCCTACCGCTACAATTTTTCCCTCTTTAACAAAGAGGGCTTGAGCCTTGGGTTGTTTCTCATCTACGGTGATGATATTTGCATTGTAAAATAATTTTGACATAATTTTTTCCTTTGATATTTTCCTTTGATATATAAGATGCGGTATAAATAAATTAGGCTTTCAACCAATGGTCTCCCTTGAGACTCATGAGAGAAACGCCCAGTAGTTGGGTGATGGGAATGGCTAAGG
>CAZATZ010000187.1:0-3917 GCA_964488175.1 uncultured Spirochaetales bacterium | reverse complement strand
TCCCAGACGATCGTCGTTTCACGCTGGTTGGTAATTCCGATCGCCGCAATATCTTCATTCGAAATGGCCCCCTTGGCGAGGACTTCTGTCATTACTGATCGCTGAGAAGCCCAAATCTCCATGGCGTCGTGTTCAACCCATCCCGGTTTCGGGTAGTATTGAGTGAACTCGCGCTGAGCCACCGAAACCATATTTTGATTATGATCAAAAACGATAGCACGGGAACTCGTCGTTCCTTGGTCTAAAGCTAAAATATATTTTTTCATATCTACCTACCTTTCAATTCCTTAAGACACCTTGAAAAATTAAATACCCTTAAATACCCCATACTTTGGCACAATAGCTGTAAAAGAGAGCGGCAACGGCAGCCCCAATAAGAGGTCCAACAACAGGCACCCAAGAGTACTCCCAGTCATTCCCCCCTTTGTTCTTGATCGGTAAAAGAGCGTGAGCGATACGAGGAGCTAAATCTCTCGCAGGATTGATCGCATAACCAGTCGCCCCGCCGAACGAGAGACCGATTGCCCAAACCAGAGCCGCAACAAAAACCGGACCTACTCCAGCGTTAATCCCATTTTGTGCCGTATTTAGACCCAGAAGGAAGATTCCAAAGACGAGGAGAAAAGTACCGATCACTTCTGTGAGGACATTCCACTTATAATCACGTACCGAAGGGGCTGTGCAGAAACAACCACGCAACGAATCTGCGTCGACTTCCGCCTCATCAAACTGTCTTTTAAAAGCAAGGAATACAAAAACAGCTCCCAAAAATCCACCTATAAATTGAGAGATGATGTAGCCAGGAACCAGCGACCAAGAAAAACCACCATTTATGGCTAACCCGATGGTTACGGCTGGATTAAGATGAGCTCCACTAATCCACGCTGTACTGTACGCTCCCATCAAAACAGCTAATGCCCAAGCTGTCGCAATTACATTCCAGTTACCCCCATCTCTCGCACCCGTTTTCACGGTTATATTCGCACAAACGCCGTCACCAAACATCACTAATAACATCGTTCCCACGATTTCAGCCAAATACATACCTGAATTACTCACAGCCTACCTCCTTTTTCTCTTAATGAGATCTTACAAAACTCTCTATTTTTAAAGTTCTGTTTGAAAATCCCGATAAGTCCCCATGTAAAAAGCTCTCTCTACCAGTTTTATAGATGCTCTTTAGGATAGCTTTCATTTTAAGATCAACGAGAAGAGAGACTCTCCTCGCCTTCTCTCCTTGAAGAGGCGCAAACTCAAAAAAAATGAGCCACCGTCTTCTTTGTATGCTATCTTTTAAAACGTGATAAATCCTCTTTTCTAACGGTGTTAAATCAAATTTTTAAACAAATACTTGGAGTTTTGAAAAAATCATTTTACACCCTTTTACAAAGATTCTTACTCTCTTTCAAATACGCATCTGAAGCTTTTTTCCTCTCGCATGAAACGCCTGAAACGCAAAGGGAGGGAAAAGATAGAAAGATCTAAAAATACATCCTAAAAGGGTACTTAATTTCAGTATAAGCCCAAAAATCCTATTTGTCAAATAAAAATTTATTTTTTGTAGAAGTGGATATAATCGTATTTCAAAAAGTGGTTTTATAGTAAAAAAAAACTCTTTACAGATTTAAAAATCTGAGTTACAATTAAGGGTTAAGGCGAGAGTAAGATCTTATATTAGTTCGCTAGTTCGAGGAGGAGAAAATGAAAAAGTTAATCAATAAAACAGAGAATATTGTTTCTGAAATGGTAGAGGGGATGTTAGCCGCCCATGATGATATTTTAGAGAGAGTAGATGGATCTAATATCCTTAAAAGAAAAGAGATGTCTGGGAATAAAGTACGGCTGATCAGTGGCGGAGGAAGCGGTCATGAACCTTCTCATGGGGGGTTTGTGGGTAAAGGTATGTTAGATGCGGCTATCGCTGGAGAGGTATTTACGTCGCCTACTGTCGATCAGGTTTATAAAGCGATTGAAGAAGTTGGTTCAGACGCAGGCTGTCTCCTTATTGTTAAAAACTACAGCGGAGATATTATGAATTTTGAGATGGCGGGAGAACTCGCTGAATCGAATAACATAAAAGTTGAACAAGTCGTTGTTAATGATGATGTCGCAGTCGAAGATAGTCTTTATACGACGGGTCGAAGAGGGATTGCAGGAACTATCTTTGTCCATAAAATTGCAGGTGCTCTTGCCGAAAAAGGTGCAAATCTTACGGAAGTGAAAAAGGTAGCTGAAAAAGTTATTTCTAATGTCAGAAGTTTGGGAATGGCTCTTGATTCGTGTATCGTCCCTGCACATGGAGAAAAAAACTTTAATCTGGCTGAAGACGAAATCGAAATGGGGCTTGGAATCCATGGTGAGCCAGGGATAAGAAAAGAGCAACTAAAAAGCGTAGACGAGCATGTGGAATTTATTGTGGGGAAAATCCTAGAAGATATCCAGTATAAAAAAGGAGACGAAACCGCTGTTCTTTTAAACGGTCTTGGAGGAACACCTCTTATGGAACTCTACATTGCGTATAGAAAAGTAGAAAAAATTCTGACAGAAAAAGGAATCAATATTTCATATAAGATGGTTGGTAATTATATGACCTCGCTTGAAATGCCTGGGTTCTCTCTTTCTCTTCTTAAATTAGATGATGAAATGAAGTCTCTTCTTAATGGTAGTTGTGATACTCCTGCGTTAAAGAGGGGCTAGGGGATAAATCATGAATAAAGATGATTTCAGAACAATGATAGAAAATATCTGTGCCAATATTATTAGTAACAAGGAGTTATTAAACTCTCTTGATGCAAAAATAGGAGATGGCGATCATGGAACAAATATGGCGAGGGGTTCTCAAGCCATACTTGATAAATTAGACACGCTTTCTGAGCTTTCCTTTAGTGAGTATTTTAATCAGCTGGCGATGATCCTTATATCAAGTATAGGTGGGGCTTCTGGTCCTCTTTATGGAACCGCTCTTATGAAAATTGGAGCCTCTTTAAAGGGGCAAGATGATATTAACTCCTCTCTTATTAAAGAAGCTTTTACCAATGCGGTGGATGGAATAAAGATGAGAGGGAAATCAAGCTATGGATGTAAAACAATGCTAGACGTTCTCATTCCTGCCTGTGAAGAGTTTTCTCTATCGTATAATGGTAGTAACCTTTCAGAAGTATTTAATAAACTCTCTGAAATAGGAAAAAACGGTGTGGAATATACGACAAAAATCAAAGCGACTAAAGGAAGAGCTACTTATCTGGGAGAGAGAAGTATTGGAGTCGCTGATCCAGGAGCTACTTCTAGCTCTATCATACTGACCTCTTTATCTGATTCGATAAATAAATTGGAGATAGCGTAGTGGTTGGAATTGTCATTGTTTCTCACAGTTATTCTGTAGGAAAATCCGTTATTGAGCTTTGTAAAGAGTTGAAAAATCATGATTTTATTATGACAAATGCCAGCGGAATGGACGAGGAGACCTTTGGCACAAACCCCTTGCGTATAAGCGAATCTATTGAACAATCGAATACAGGAGATGGAGTTATTGTGCTGTGTGATCTGGGAAGTTCTGTCATGAATGCTCAGATGGCAGTAGAATTTCTTCCGAAAGAGTGCCATGTAATCGTCTCGGATGCGCCTCTCATAGAGGGTGCCATTGTTGCGTCTAGTGTAAATTGTCCCGATTTATCACTAGAGGAACTCAATTTAGAAATATTGGAAACAAGGACTGTCTCTAAATTTTAAGAGATTTATTAATGACTCCTCCAACAAAGTTTTTTTGGGTCGGCCTCCTAATGGTGAATCAAGCACGCAAATCAAATTTGCTCCATTTCCTACAGTCCTTTCTATCTACGAGAGAGAGTATCAAAGACTCTCTCTTTTTTCAGGAATATTACATTTGTGTTATATTTGTATTACAATTGTGTTGCTTT
>CAZATZ010000186.1:0-3941 GCA_964488175.1 uncultured Spirochaetales bacterium | reverse complement strand
CTGGCTCGAATCTGTGTAATCAATCGATCGCACACCTTGGACGAGAGCGGTTGGCGGAGTTTTTCTACTGACGCAACGAGTTGATCATCTGCGTCGTGTGTAGCGTATTCCCTGACTAACCTCTCAACTCTCTTCTCCCGAGAGGTTTTAAGGAGAATTAATTTTGACCCTTGCATCTTCTTAAAGAGAGGTTGGGGGATCATTTGATTGTCTCCTATTCGTCGATTCTCACCCTCGATAAAAACACCCTCTTGAAGATCTCTTTCGACCCCATCTTCTAAATTTCCTTCATACTTGAGAAACGCCTCCATCAGCTGTGTCTCAAAGAGTGGTTGAGAGCTGGGAGAGAGTCCTATCGTTCCAAAAAGAGAGCTACGGTGTTGAGCCATTCCCTCCAGATCGATGGCACGAGAGAGCGTTTGAAGAAGATCCGTCTTTCCTGAGCCAGCTAAACCGTGCAAGACAAGAAGAGGAAATGTAGGCTCTCGTTCCTCTAGCGTTTGTTGAACAAAGTGTCGGTAAGCCTTATACCCTCCCGTGAGACGAGAGACGGAGTATCCCGAGAGTTCAAGAAGCTGAGCAACCGCTTGCGAGCGCATCCCCCCCCGCCAGCAGTAGACAATAATTTCACGGGAGAGAGGGAGGTTTTCTTGAAAAAAAGAGTACATGGAGGGGAGTTTTTGTGCGTAAAGAGCGACTCCTTTTTCGTAAGCCTTCTGAACACTCTGTCGATAGAGCGTTCCCAAAACCGAGCGTTCAACGTCGTTAAATAGTGGTAGATTATACGCCGTGAGGATATGATCTTGACGAAACTCGGAGGGACTACGAACGTCGATATAATAGGGATCTAAGAGACGACGACTCTCTTCAAAACTCTGTTCACGTACTGGCACGGCGCTATCCTTTATGGAGATCTCTCGAAAAAACCTCTTTCATCTCTCACTCGCTATTTTTTAAAATCGACTTTCGAGAGAGACCCTTATTTGAAAGACCCATCTTTTTTTAATAGAAGACCACCTCTAAAAAATTTAAGAGGCGAGGAAAGGAATTGACAAAAAAGGTCTTTTAGACAATTATACTCACACAGAGCGGGCCGTTAGCTCAGATGGTAGAGCAGCAGACTCTTAATCTGCGGGTCAAAGGTTCGATCCCTTTACGGCTCAAAAAAGGCTCCTCTTCTCCTAAAGGAAGGGGAGCTAAAAGCTCTCTTATAATAAAACAAAATTCCCTCTTATTCTAGACACACTTTAAAGCACCTCTGAAAAACTCTTTTTCATTTCTAACTCAATCTTTTTTGAAATCGACTTTTTAGAGATACCCTAAAGAGTGTTTTATCTCTTCGATACTTTTGTTCTCTAGTCCGATTTTTTTTAGGTTTCTACCAGTTTCAAAATAATTTTCACCGTTATAAGCTCCTGCAATCGTTATGCAAGAGAACATTAACGGGGTTTGAATCTTCATCAGTTTTGCTAGCTCGTAACAAGGAACGAGAAGGTAGGGTACGTCTTCTGTAATATACCGATGGCGAGAAGAGGCAGGAGCTCCTATCTGACTATGGGCGAGTGAACCTCTATTTAGTTCATAGACACTCGTATAATTTAAGTCATATAGGCTATTCATGGCCTCTAGTTCACCCTTTAACTCGTATCCTAACTTTTTGCCCAGCTCTAATCTCTCATTTTCCATTACTTGAACCGCTTGAGAGGTGGCTGTCGAACACGTATCTCTATAGTAGTTAAACTCTCCGTTAAAGTTTTCCATTATCCCCATGTTAAGCACGGATAATAAGGGGTGTCCCCCAAAGTTTATGTTCTCCATTCCAGCCTCTAGGACATCGGATAGTTCTGTTAATTTTATCGGAAATATTTTATTTAAAATCTCAACGGTAGGTTTTGTTTTTACCTTGGGGAAAACACCTACAGGAAGGTGTGATTTCGTTCCGTATACGGCGATCTCACCACCCCCCTCTATTCGACAACTCCACGGTATCGATATCGCATCGACAAATGTTGCTTTTTTTACGCTTTTTTTATTTATGATGTTAGAGTAAACTAGCGACGCAAAATTCCCAGGCATCGATACCAATATGTGTTCATCTAGGTACGGATATAATTTTTCAAATAGAATCTCTTGTGCAAAAGAGGGGACTACCATAATGACGATTTGGGAGTATTCCATTAACTCTTTAATATCATCGGTTAATCTATCGATTTTTTCCTTTCCTGAGAGTTTCAATTTGACGCCGTCTATCTCTTCTAAGGCCTCTATTACGTTACCCTTTGATGCGATTTCACTTAGGTTTTTATCAAATCCGTGTGCGTCGTAGAGACAGGTATGATTCCCCATCTTCGTAAAATGGTAGGCGGCTGTTACCCCGCCATTTCCCCCACCGATGATTCCCACTCTCTTCATAAGATCCCTCTGCTTCTACTTGTCAAAGTATTTCGTTACGAACTCTTGATATTTGATACTGAGCTTATTTAACTCATCGATCGCTGTGTTTAATTGTGGCTGAATTTAATTCTTTTAGTCCACCTCTAAAAGGATCTTTTCAAATATTTATAACCAGATCGTTTTAGAGGTTCTCTTCAATTAATTCATCTTCGACCGATAAAAAGATGGAGATTTTCTCTATACTGATTTTATCACGGAGAAAATATTAAAAATTTGTCCTGATATTAAATGGTAATATTTGGGTTCCGATCAAGTTTTATCATTTTTTTTGGTTCAACTTCATAACAGAATTAACCAAAGGGTACCTCTAAAGTTAAATATGATCCTATTCAAGTCATGCAAAATGAAGGAAGGGCGAAAATGCGTATTCTCTACGATCCTCGGGCGACGATTACTCTCAGAGATTTTGGGATTTTAATTCCCGTCGATGTAAATAAGACAAAAAGAATTTGGCAGAGAGTGCGAGAAGAGGAGTCGGCGAGATCCTCCCCCTCCCTTCTCTCTTTTGAGTCGGAGAATTTTTTACAAAATCCAAAATTTCACCTCCACAGAGAGGATCTATTGAGGGTTCACTCACCAGAGATGACCGAGATGTTCTTGTCGGCGAGCGAGGAGTTCTTTTATGACGCCTATGAACTGCTCGATAAAGAGGGGAAGTATCACCGGTTTGATCCCTCTCTCGCAACCAAAGAGTTTCAAGCACTAACCCAACAGATATTAGATAACTCTTCGGGAACCTTCGCCGCCCTTCTCTACGCACAGAGAGAGAACGCTGCCTTCTGGCTGGGGGGAGGAATGCACCACGCCCATTACGATTTTTCTCACGGGTTTTGCCCTATCAACGATATCGCTATCGGGGTAAAGAAATTTTTGGCTGAGAACGCGGGCGACACAAGGGTCTGGATTATCGACGTCGATGCGCACAGGGGAGACGGCACGGCGGCTCTCTTCCACGAAGAGGCGAGAGTTTTGACCTTTAGCCTCCATACGAAAGAGGGGTGGCCCAACGATCTACCGAGACTAGACAAGAGGGGAAAACCCGCTTCGTACACGATTCCCAGCGATCTCGATATCGGTTTGACCTACGGTGAAGACGACCTCTATCTCCCCCGATTGAGAGAGGCGTTGGAGGGTTGGGAAGAGAGAGAAGAGAGTCCAGATATCGTTTTAATTGTGGGTGGTTCGGACCCCTACGAGTACGACGAGTTACCCTCGAGTCGTGAAATTCAACTGACACTACCCCAGATGGACGAGCGAAACTTGTTTCTCTACGATTGGTTCTCTCAACGAAATATTCCGCAGGCGTGGGTGATGTCGGGAGGGTACGGAGAGAGGTCTTGGGAACCCGTCTACTCCTTTTTGTCCCACTTACAGAAAAGAGAGGTCAAAGGCTGAAAAACCACCTTCCTCCCCTTAAAAAATAGATTTAAGTCACCGCTAGAGAGGTCTTATCATTTTTTATCCTCCCCACTTTTCCTCTCTTTTTA